>NZ_DIAC01000019.1:19061-32223 GCF_002414625.1 Methylophaga sp. UBA5088
TCACTAGGCTATATGGATGCGTATATTCATGCGGCAGAGTGGTTTGACCAGTGGGGGATTTGGGCCATATTTCTGGCCGGGTTTACTCCTATACCGTTCAAAATATTCACTATAGCAGCAGGTGCCGCCAATATGGCACTGATACCGTTCTTGCTCGGATCGTTTGTTGGTCGAGGTATGCGTTTCTTTTTAGTGGCTGGTCTGATGCGCTGGGGAGGGCCTGAATTGGAATCCAAACTCCACCTATGGGTAGACCGACTAGGTTGGTTCACTGTTCTGGGTTTGGTGATAGGTTATTTTATATTCGTATAGACATATGCAATGGATCGGGCCGCTACTGCTGATTTTTTTATTATCCTCATGTGGTGGGGGCAGTAGAGCATTAGCCCCTGTTGGCTCTTATGGTTACGATAGCAGCCAACGGAAAATAACCTCACCTCCTTCTTCATATACCGTAAAAAAAGGCGACACACTGTATTCCATTAGCTGGCGATATGGCATGGATTATAAGGAGCTGGCGCGAATTAATGGTATTCGTTCGCCTTATACCATCTACGTTGGGCAAAAGCTTAAATTCAAACGATCCACTACCAGCACACGGACAGCATCCACGACCTCCAATAAAGGAAAAGCGGTCACAAAACCGAGTTCTACGTCATCAAAACCCAAAGTGACAAAACCCACCACATCCACTAAACCAGCCAAATCTTCAACGACGACGTCCAGCTATAGCGGTAATCAGAATTTACAATGGCGCTGGCCTACAGATGGTGTAGTGATTGGTTCCTATTCCAATAGCAGCTCTGGAGGCAAGGGTATCGATATCTCAGGTAAAGCCGGACAGCCTGTTATCGCGGCTGCTTCAGGTAAAGTTGTATACAGTGGGAATGGACTTCCAAGATATGGCAACTTACTGATTATAAAGCATAATGATGTTTACCTGAGCGCCTATGCTCACAATGAAAGTTTGCTGGTCAAAGAAGGCCAAATAGTCAAGTCCGGTCAAAAGATAGCCACGTTGGGGCGCACCGGCACCCAGCGATATCAATTACATTTTGAAATACGTCGAAATGGCAAACCTGTCGACCCACAACGCTTCTTACCTAAACGATAAAAGTGGGGTACGCCATTTTTATGACAAATCAGCTACAATATGGGGCTTGCCGGATTCGCCGGTGTTCAATCAAATTTACTAGAGGTTACCTTTGGAACTAGGCGCAACGATGCAGCGAATCAAAGACCTACGAGATCGTAGTGACGATCTTAGGGGGTATCTTTGACTATGATGAGAAAGCTGAAAGATTAATTGAAGTCACGCGCGAGCTGGAATCTCCCAGTGTTTGGGAAAATCCAGACACGGCTCAGAAATTAGGGCAGGAGCGTGCCAGTTTAGAAAAAATTGTCACGACTTTATCTGGCCATCGTGACATGCTGGATGATGCAAAAGAACTACTCGAATTAGCAGTTGAGGATAATGATCAGGCCACGTTTGATGCAATCCAGGCTGATCTGAATGAATTAGAAAAAGGTTTGGAAAAGCTGGAATTCCAGCGCATGTTTTCCGGCAAGCTGGATAAAAATAATGCGTATCTGGATATCCAGTCTGGCTCTGGTGGTACCGAAGCCCAGGACTGGGCAAATATGATTTTGCGTATGTATCTGCGTTGGGGTGAATCTCAAGACTATAAAGTCGAGTTGATGGAAGTGTCAGCGGGTGAGGTCGCCGGTATCAAAAGTGCCACTGTCCGATTTGAAGGTGAATATGCCTTTGGTATGTTGCGTACAGAAACCGGTGTGCATCGTCTTGTACGTAAATCCCCCTTTGATTCTGGTGCTCGTCGACATACGTCATTTGCATCGGTCTTTGTTTATCCGGAAGTGGATGACACTATTGAAATTGATATCAACCCAGCAGACCTGAGAACCGATACTTATCGCTCCAGTGGTGCTGGTGGTCAGCATGTGAATACCACTGACTCGGCTGTTCGTATTACTCACGTACCGACCAATACAGTAGTGCAATGTCAGACTGAACGTTCGCAGCATCAGAATAGAGATCGTGCAATGAACCAGTTACGGGCAAAGTTGTACGAACTGGAATTAATGAAACAAAACGAAGTGAAACAGGCTGCTGAAGAGTCGAAGTCAGATATTGGCTGGGGCAGTCAGATACGTTCTTATGTGCTCGATCAGTCTCGCATCAAAGACCTGCGTACCGGTGTTGAAACCGGTAATACACAAGCGGTGTTGGATGGCGACTTAGACCCATTTATCGAAGCCTCACTCAAATCAGGATTATAAGCTGGAAACCCGAATGACAAATGAAACAGAACTGGATGAAAACCGTTTAATTGCTCAGAGACGTGAAAAACTGGCAGAGTTGAGAGAACAAGGCAATGCCTTTCCAAACGACTTTCGTCGTAATGTCATGAATGCTGAACTGCAGGCAGAGTATGCCGAGTGGGATGCTGAAAAATTAAAAGCGAACCCATTGCGTGTGAAGATTGCTGGCCGCATGATGACCAAACGTGTCATGGGTAAGGCCAGTTTTGCGACGGTACGCGACATGTCAGGTAATATTCAATTGTATGTGGCTCGTGATGAATTACCTGAAGGCGTTTATCCTCAATTTAAAAGCTGGGACCTGGGTGATATCATCGGTGCAGAAGGCACATTATTTCGCACGCAAAAAGGTGAATTGTCAGTGCATGTTGATAGCATTCAGTTATTAACCAAATCACTCAGACCACTGCCTGAGAAATTCCACGGATTATCTGATCAGGAAACACGTTACCGCCAACGTTATGTTGACTTAATCATGAACGAAGCCAGTCGTGACGTATTCCGTGTGCGGACTAAAATCGTTGATGGTGTTCGTCGTTATTTGATGGCGAAAGATTATCTGGAAGTTGAGACACCCATGATGCAAGCCATTCCTGGTGGGGCAACCGCTCGTCCATTCACCACACATCATAATGCATTAGACATGGGCTTATATCTTCGCATTGCCCCTGAGCTGTATTTAAAACGTTTGGTCGTGGGTGGTTTTGAGCGTGTGTTTGAAATCAATCGCAATTTCCGTAATGAAGGTTTATCTACGCGTCATAATCCAGAATTCACCATGGTCGAGTTTTACCAGGCCTATGCTGATTACCATGAATTAATGGATCTGACAGAGGACATGTTACGTACAGTCACTCAAGATGTTTTAGGTTCAACGCAAGTTCACTATCAAGGTCTGGATATTGATTTTGCCAAACCGTTTACTCGTATGACGGTAAAAGAGTCGATTCTGCACTTTAATCCAGATCTAACAGCGGAACAGTTGGATGATATTGAGTCGGCGCGTGCGATTGCTAAATCGTTAGATATCCCACTAAAAGAATCATATGGGCTGGGTAAAGTCCAAATCGAAATTTTTGAAAAAACCGTTGAGCACCGTTTGATGGATCCGACATTTATCACCGCCTATCCAACAGAGGTCTCTCCACTGGCTCGCCGTAATGACGATGACCCGTTCGTCACTGATCGATTTGAATTTTTTGTGGGTGGCCGTGAAATTGCCAATGGCTTCTCAGAGTTGAATGATGCAGAAGATCAAGCCGAACGTTTCAAAGCGCAGGTAGAAGAAAAAGATGCCGGTGACGATGAGGCGATGCACTACGATGCCGATTATATCCGTGCACTTGAATACGGTATGCCCCCTACAGCGGGAGAAGGTATCGGTATTGATCGATTGGTCATGTTACTGACTGACTCACCCTCCATCCGTGACGTATTGTTATTCCCGCATATGCGTCCGGAATAGTCGTTCTGGTTTGATCAAAAAAGGCGAGAAACTTCTCGCCTTTTTTGTTTCTGGTGTGAGTATCATCGCTAGCACTATATTGTTAACAAGGCCAGCTTTGATCTGATGCAAACTTAATAGCCTTTATTTAGCCGCTGGACATGCACCAATACGCTTTGCAGAAAAGTTCATCGTCATCACCATGGTGCCCATCGGGCTATTCATCTCACTGCTCATTTGACCATCCATATGGTCGCCTCGGAAATTAGTGTGGCCGATAAAGTGATTTTTTATCCCCTGTATATCACAATCCACAGCAAAGTCAGCGGTGTCACGTAATACGTTGACTTTTTGAACCAGGCACTGCTTAGGAATCTCCAACATATCCACGCCTTTATCAATTTGTGCTTGAGTAAGGCATTCCTGATTACTTGATGTTTGTGGCTCGAGAGACATCGGCCCTTGAATCGTTGTCGTGGTCGTATGAGCCCACATTCCTGGTGTTAAATTTGGTTTGTCAGCGTAGGCTGGTAAACAAACAGCCATAAGACTGAAGCATGACAGCATTAAGCAAGCGCGTTGGAACATGATGCGTTCTCCTAAAAATGTACTGATGATTGAATAATCAATCTGGCACATATTGCCGTGAGTCTGACGATATAGCAATGTGCCTAAGGTGAAATGCTGCTTACCGGTTTCACTCTCACTGCTTGCCAGAAATAACGCGCCCAGTAACTATTATGCATACTCGAGATAGTGACACCTATTTTCGTCGAGACGTGAAGAAATTTGTCCTCTTCCAGGTAAATACCTACATGACTGCCTTTGCGGAAAAAAACTAAGTCCCCGGATTTAAGCTCAGTGCGTTTGATGTGTTTTCCCTGCAGGATTTGTTGGGAGGTTGTGCGTGGCATAGTGATACCAAACAAGTGTTGATACGTCTGCTGGACAAAGGCTGAACAATCGATACCCGATCGGTTATTGCCACCTAAACGATAGGGGGTGCCATTCCATTGCTGATACTGACGATATAGCTGGCTGAGAGTGTGTTGCTGATCAATAGTGCCAATAGGTTGTGGTGGAGTGTATACGGGGGGACTTGTCTGACAGGCGGCCATCAGAGACATTAAAGATAATAATAAAAGCCGCTGCGAGTAACGTTTGAATCGATTAAACAAAGTGTCAAACTCAGAGTTCATGTGTAACCGTGTATTTTTTCTGTGACAAAGTTACTCTACCTGATTTCGGCTTTTTGCTCCTGAACAATCTCAATGACATAAACAAAAAAGGGCAGAAGATCTGCCCTTTAATAATCAGCATATCAACGCTATGGTTGTATATTGAATAAAGCCAACGCTTCCAGATATTCTTCACTATTCTCATCGATTTCATAGACTGTGAGGCCTGTATCAGCGCCTACTTTCTCAAAAGAAATCACTTTGTTTAATGTGAGGGGATCCAGGGCTTTTTCCGTATCAAATAAGCTTTGCAGATAGGCAACTTGAACTACATCTACCAAGTCAGGACCTGCTGGACCGCTGTTGCGATTTAGATTTTTATGCTCAGCAGCGACATCAATCAAGCTTTGCGGAAATTCCCATTTGCGAAGAATAGCAGCGCCAACGCGTGGGTAGAGGTTGTCGATAATCTGATCCAATCGTTTTGGATTGTCTAATAAACCTGCTTCCTCTTCTGCCTGCATCAGAATGGGTAAAGTACCAATCGAATGGATTAAACCAGCCAACATCGCTTCATCCGTATTCATTTTTGGAATTTTGCTGGCCAGCACCTGACTTTGCGCAGAAACCTTGGTGCTATGTTCCCATAGCGCTTTAAGACGCTTCTCCAATCGTTTATTGGAGGCATTGAACATTTGTTCCATCATCAGGCTGGTGACGATATTACGCACCATGGTCAGGCCTAATCTTGGCACCGCCATGTGGATACTCTCAATCGGAACACGACCACGATATAAAGGACTGTTCGCTACTTTTAATAAGCGCGCCGACAGGGCGGGATCGGTTACAATAATGTCTGCCAATTGCACTGCAGTGGCATCTGGGTCATCAACAACTTCTCTCACCTTGAGTGCCACTTCTGGCAATGTGGGTAAAAGAAGTTTACCGTCCTCAAGATCTTTCAGGATTTTGTTATAAAATAGGTCTTGCTGGCTCATAGTAATCGCTTCTGATAAATGAATTTGAAGTGTTTATTAATTTCAGTTATTTTGCTTAGTTTGCCGACAGTTTTAGCTTATCGCAGGTATTCAGTTGAACGACGAATTTCCAAGAATTAAACGCCTTCCGCCTTACGTTTTCAACATTGTAAATGATTTGAAAGCAAAAGCACGTGCGCGTGGTGAGGATATCATTGATTTTGGTATGGGGAACCCCGATCGCCCGGCACCCGCGCATATTGTAGAAAAACTGGTCGAAGCGGCGCAGCGGCCAGATACTCACCGTTACTCAGTATCACGCGGTATTCCAAGGCTGCGTAAAGCCTGCACTGGCTGGTACAAACGCAAGTTTGATGTTGATCTTGATCCCGAAACAGAATGTATTGTTACCATCGGTTCTAAAGAAGGGCTAGCGCACTTAGCATTAGCGACAGTAGGCCCAGGTGATGCGGTGTTAGTACCTAATCCGGCTTATCCGATTCATCCTTATGGTTTTGTTATCGCTGGTGCAGATATTCGCCATGTGCCGCTTACCCCGGATGTAGACTTTTTTGCGGAGTTAGAAAAGTCGGTCAAAGATTCATGGCCTAAACCTAAAATGCTGGTGCTTAACTTTCCCGGTAATCCCACTACTCAATGCGTGGATTTGGACTTTTTCCAGAAGGTTGTGGATTTTGCTCGCGAGCATAAAATCTGGGTGGTGCATGATTTAGCGTATGGTGAAATCGTGTTCGATGGTTATAAAGCACCTTCCATCTTACAAATACCAGGCGCGAAAGAAGTGGCTGTGGAGTTTTACACACTGTCAAAAACATACAATATGCCTGGTTGGCGTGTTGGCTTTATGTCTGGTAACCCAACATTAATTGCTGCTCTGGCGCGGATGAAGTCCTACTTGGATTACGGTATGTTTACACCGATTCAGGTAGCAGCCATCACCGCCTTGGAAGGACCACAGGATTGTGTTGATGAGATTGTTGAAACATACAGAAGTCGTCGTGATGTCTTGTGTGATGGCTTAAATGCGATTGGCTGGCAGGTTGAAAAACCGAAAGCGACCATGTTTGTATGGGCAAAAATTCCAGAGAAATATCGTGAGCTTGGCTCATTAGAATTTAGTAAAAAATTATTGAAAGAAGCGAAAGTGGCTGTCTCACCTGGTATTGGTTTTGGTGAGTATGGTGATGATTACGTTCGCTTTGGATTGATCGAAAACGAACATCGTACACGTCAGGCGATCCGTGGGATCCGTGACATGATGAGAAAACCGTAGGGGGCAGAGTGCAATCAGTAAAAATCGGAATTCTGGGCTTAGGGACGGTTGGTAGTGGTACTGTCAACGTATTAACCCGGAACTCGAGAGAAATCAGTCGTCGTGCAGGTCGTGATATGGAAATATATCGCGCTGCTGATCGTGACCTTGATAAACCTAAAGGCTGTGACACTTCTGCTATCAATTTAACGGATGATGCTTTTGACATCATCAACGATCCTGACATTCAGATTGTGGTTGAATTGATTGGCGGTACCGGTGTGGCGAAAGAGTTGGTAATAAAAGCCATCGAAAACGGCAAGCATGTCGTGACAGCCAACAAAGCGCTTATTGCCATGCACGGTAACGAGCTATTTGAGCTCGCTCAGGAAAGAGGCGTCACCATCTCTTTTGAAGCGGCTGTTGCTGGTGGTATTCCTATCATCAAAGCTATGCGTGAAGGTTTGGCTGGTAATCGTATTGAATGGCTGGCAGGCATTATCAACGGTACAGGCAACTTCATCCTGACAGAAATGCGGGAAAAAGGCCGGGACTTTGCTGACGTGTTAGCGGAAGCACAGGCGCTGGGTTATGCTGAAGCGGATCCTACCTTTGATATTGAAGGTATTGATGCGGCGCATAAACTGACCATCATGGCCTCCATTGCCTTTGGCATCCCATTACAGTTCGATAAATGTTACACCGAAGGCATCAGTCGTATTGCTCAGGAAGACGTGTTAAATGCCAATGAGTTGGGTTATAGAATCAAACATCTTGGCATCGCGAAGAAAACAACATCTGGCGTGGAATTACGAGTTCATCCGACATTGATTCCACAGCGTCGTTTATTAGCTAATGTCAATGGCGTAATGAATGCGGTGGTGGTGAAAGGGGATGCGGTTGGCCCAACGCTTTACTATGGCGCTGGCGCTGGTTCAGAAGCGACGGCTTCAGCTGTCGTGGCTGACATTGTCGATATTGTCCGCGCATTGACCACCGATCCTGAAAACCGCGTACCACACTTGGCTTTCCAACCAGATGCATTGAAAGATACGCCTATTCTGCCGATGTCAGAAGTTGTGACATCATATTACCTACGTATCCACACGCTGGATAAACCGGGTGTATTAGCGGATATCACACGAATTTTAAGCAAGGAAGGCATCAATATTGAAGCCATCTTGCAGAAGCAGCCTGAAGAACATGAGGGAATGGTGCCCATCATCATGCTGACCCAAGCTGTCATTGAAAAAAATATGGATCAGGCGATAGCGCAAATTGAAGCGCTGGACACTGTACCCGATTCCATTATGCGTATTCGCATGGAATCGCTTGGTGGTTAAGCCTGTATAAAGCATTCATTTAGAGGAAATTATTATGTCATTTCGACCACGTTACACTGGATTAATTGAGCGCTATCGCGACCGTTTACCAGTCAATGACGATACCCGCCTGATCAGTCTTGGTGAAGGCAATACCCCGCTTATTAAGCTCAACCACATTACAAAAGAGCTGGGTAAGGATGTCGATATTTATGTTAAGTACGAAGGCCTGAACCCAACTGGCTCTTTCAAAGACCGTGGTATGACCATGGCCGTAACGAAAGCAGTAGAAGAGGGTAGTAAAGCGATTATCTGTGCTTCAACAGGTAATACATCTGCTGCCGCTGCTGCCTATGCGGCACGTGCCGGCATCGCTGCATTTGTACTTATTCCTGACGGCAAAATTGCACAAGGCAAATTGGCTCAGGCTATGATGCACGGCGCAACCGTGATTCAAATCAAAGGTAACTTTGATCAGGGTATGCAGTTAGTTAAAGAAGTGGCTGATCATGCACCAGTCACTATTGTTAACTCTATCAATCCATACCGTTTACAAGGTCAAAAAACAGCCGCTTTTGAGATCGTTGAAGAGTTAGGTCGTGCACCTGATTATCACTGTTTACCTGTTGGTAATGCCGGTAATATCACCGCTCACTGGATTGGTTATTGTGAGTATTCATGTGATTCAGGTGACCATGTCACTGATGCATGTGCGTATTGTGGTGGTAAATGCAAATATGCCGGTGGTGCTATCGTCGGTAACCGTCCTAAGATGATTGGCTACCAAGCCGCTGGTAGTGCACCGTTCATGCGTGGACACATGGTAGACGATCCTGAGACGGTGGCGACTGCAATTCGTATTGGTCACCCACAAAGCTGGGATAAAGCCTGGCAGGTGAAAGAAGAGTCAGGTGGTTGGTTTGATGAATGTTCAGATGAAGAAATCCTGGCTGCACAGAAATTATTAGCTGAAAAAGAAGGTGTGTTCTGTGAGCCTGCATCAGCTACTTCTCTAGCTGGAGCATTGCGTGATGTGAAATCAGGCAAGATTCCCGAAGGCAGTACGATTGTCTGTACATTAACGGGTCATGGTTTAAAAGATCCTGATACTGCTATTAAACAAAGTACTTCTGCTGTCGTCACCGTAAATGCTGAACTTGACGCTGTTCGTGAAGCCATTTTGAATAATATGGTGTAATGATATGACTTATTACGCGGACCCTACCGAAAAGGAAATCGCTCGCGCCAAGTTGCCCCATGATATTTTTCTGAGTAACTTAATTGGTAACCATATTCTTGTGTTTACCGCGATTTCGACGTTCGGTCCGTCGTACATGAAGTATCTATTCCTAGTGCCATTAATTTCATTTATGGCACTGGGATATACTTACTGGCGATCCAGTAAGGTAAAACGTGAAGACGGCGAATTCGTCTGGGCGCATTGGCAAGTAGCACGCCGCTGGAGTCGTTTTTTTATGATGATTCTTATACTGCTTGTTAGCGTGTCGACCTTAGGTGTGCTGGGTCATATGTATCTTGGCATGATGAAAGAAGCCGTCTACGCTATGATTGGTGGTTTAGGTATTCTGCCAACGCTGGTGAGCGTATTGGTATTGATCGTGATTGAATCAGATTCTCTTCATCACGCTAGAATGGGAACGCTGCCGAAATGGGCATTAAAACGTTTCCTGAATATTGAACCTGAGCCCAGTCAGGACGATTAAGTTTTCTGTTATTGAGTTGTCTTAGTTCTTATCTCACGGCAACTGAATGAATCACTTTGTCGTATTCAAATACCACTTCAAACTTTTTATATTCCCAACGTGTAATGGGGGGCTGGCCAACCGCTGGCTGCGTTGATTGCGGTTCTCCAAACTGTTGTTTAACCTGAGCCATGCTCATGCCTCTGGTCGGCCGGACAATCCCTGTAGGATCATTAGCCACTTCATAGCTGGGATCAGTAATGGAGATCACTTCTGCCTGGCACAGGTTTGTAAAAGAGAATAATGCTGTGCCAATGATAAGTAGAGAACGAGTCGTCATAGACGTTTCCTTAAAGAAGTATGCGAAAAAGCATACTATGCCTCTATAAATAGCTCAATCAGACTATTCAGGTAACGTTGGCCTTTTTCTGTGGGTCGGATTTTCTCGATCGTATGCTCTAATAACTCTAACTGCTCAGCTTGCTGCATAGCTCGTCTTATCGTCGAAATCGGCACACCGGTATGCTGCTGGAAAAGGGGCGTGGGTACGCCATCCAGTAAGCGCATCGCATTAAGCATAAACTCAAAGCCTACCTCATCCGGGCTGACCAGCGTTTTCTCAACTAAGCCCGCTTCTGTGCCTGCCGTTTCCATATACTTCTGTGGTTGTTTTTGTTTAACTCGTCGCTGAATTTGCTGTGGAGAAACACTGCTGATTTTGCCATGTGCGCCAGCGCCGATACCAATATAATCACCAAAGCGCCAGTAATTAACATTATGCCGACATTGATGACCTTTTTGTGCATAGGCCGAGGTTTCATACTGTTTGTAGCCTGCTTCAGCCAGACGCGCCTGATTGGTCAGTTGCCAATCATAGATCGGATCATCATCCGGCAGGCTCGGTGGCTGAGAGTAAAACAAGGTGTTGGGTTCTATCGTTAATTGATAGTAAGAAATATGCGGTGGGGCAAGTGCAATGGCCGTTTCAACATCATGTCGCGCTTTTTTCTCATCCTGTCCAGGCAAACCAAACATCAGATCCAGATTAAAACTATCAAAGCCAGCTTGATGAGCATATTCAACCGCTTTGATCGCTTGCTGACCGTCATGAATTCGGCCTAACGCCTGCAAAGCATTCTGGTCGAAGCTTTGAATACCAATACTTAACCGGTTGATGCCCACATCACGATATTCATGAAAACGACCGGCTTCTACCGTACCCGGATTAGCTTCCAGTGTAATTTCAGCATCATGTTGTAAAGGCAGTAAGGCCCGCAGCGATGAGAATAGCCGATCATAGGCTTCAGCTGAAAACAGACTGGGTGTGCCGCCGCCAATAAATACCGTATTAATTGACCGTCCCCAAATCAGGGGTAATTCTTGTTCCAGATCGCGTATCAGTGCATCAATATAAGCCGATTCTGGCAGAGATTGATGATTATCATGGGAGTTAAAATCACAATAGGGACATTTACGCACACACCAGGGAACGTGAATATACAGACTAAGTGGTGGTAAGGATGTAAAGTTAAACATTAGTTTGATTCCGGTTCCCAGCCTGCCTTCCAATCATCTAAATAAATAATGACAGGCATTTCGCCATTGCCATAAAACCAGGAGTCTACGGCATAACGAGTGTGCGTTTGTGTATCAATGATGGTGGCGGTGTTGTGTGGCGCCTGTCCCTGAAAAATACCCCGTGAAGTACGTGAAGCAGAGGTATGCCATTTTAGAACACCGGCTTTCTCAAGCATACGCAGGTAAACACTGGTATTGGTGGCTTCATCCACGCAGTCCAATTGACCAAAGCGATTATTGGCAATCTGGTTACGCGCTAAATCTTTCTCGCTGCCAATTTGTTTTCCGATCAGCGTCTCCAGGTTGGCAATGGCTTGTTGAATGGCCTGTCGTTCTTCATGAGCATTGGTTGTTTTATTGAATAAGTTGAGTATGCCTGACCAATCTTTTTTACTCAGGCTGACTTCACTGATTCTGTAACAGCTCATGCTATGGCAGACGGAGAAAAGTGCTGGATTTGGCTGACCAATAAAAAAACGATAATAATTGTCCCAGATATCACTCAGGTTTTGCCCGCTACGAATCGGTGTAATGGGGCGATCAGAGTCATAAGTTGTGCAGGCGAATAGCGCTAACGTCATCATGAGAAGTGAAAAGGGGAAACGGCACATGGTCAGTTAACACTGTTGAAGCGTGGTATCTGAGTAATCAGAACTGATGACGGCTGTATGGAAACTCTTCTATAAACTGGCGCATAGCCTGGCCTCGATGGCTGATAGCATGTTTCTGTTCTGAGCTAAGTTCAGCCGCGCTGCAGTCTGTCTCAGGGACAAAAAAGATAGGGTCATAGCCAAAGCCTCCCTCGCCGAGTGCTTCCGTCATAATCTGACCTTGCCAGCTTCCTTGAAAGATTAAGGGAGTGGGATCCTCAGCATGACGCATGAAGACAATCACACATTGGAACCGTGCACTTCGTTCAGATGCCGGTACATCTTTCAACGCCGAGAGCAGGGCGGCAACATTTTCTTCATCACTGGCAGAACTGCCTGCATAGCGAGAAGAATAAATGCCCGGCGCACCGCACAGGGCATCTACTTCAATACCTGAATCATCAGCTATAGCAGCCAAGCCTGTTTGGTGACAGGCATTACGCGCTTTAATGATGGCATTTTCGACAAAGCTTAGACCGGTTTCTTCAGCCTCAATGACATCGAGATCGGCTTGTGAGACGATCTCAATTTTTAGAGGTGCAAGTAATTGTGCAAACTCACGCAGTTTGCCTTGATTGCCGGTTGCTAAGACGATTTTTTTCATGATGCTGCCAGTACTTCCCGTTGTTTTTCCATTAACTGACTAATGCCGTGGCTGGCTAAATCCATCATAGATTGTAACTCTTCAGCCCGG
>NZ_DIAC01000131.1:0-2072 GCF_002414625.1 Methylophaga sp. UBA5088
TCAATATCGTGCAGTGCCCGTTCTAGTAGGAGCAAATTCTTCTTTGATTTTTCCATAAGTACACTCAATCAATGAGGTTAAATCAATAGGGGCACGACTCAATATAGTCAGAATGTTTGATTTTGTTTCTTTATTTTCATGCTTCTCTTTTCAGATGCTATCTCTATTTTTCCTCTAGTAACACATCAGGTTTCTGTCTCGGCATTTTCTGGGTGAAAGTTTTCACTACCTCTTGCGGAGAGAAAAGTACCAAATGCCTGCAAGCTGGGGATATGTTCACAAAAGGTACGAACAGCGACCAATAACGGCACTGCGACAAGCATACCCACAATGGACCACAGCCAGGCCCATAATGCGACCGAGAGAAAAATCACGACGGGGTTCATTTCTAAGCGCCGCCCTACGAAATAAGGCGTGGCAAGCTGTCCTTCAATAATCGTTAACGTCAAATAGGCTAAGGCGGGCAGCAGCGCGGTAACGGTATGGTCAAAGGTAAGTAAACCTACGAGGGCCGCGATCACAACGCCGACGATAGCGCCAAGATACGGTACAAAATTAAAGGCGAACGCTAACACACCAAATAGGATGGCATTTGGCATGCCCAGCAGCCACATTGATACGCCAACCGTTATGCCGAGCACAGTATTAATAAGAGTGATAGTGAATAAGTAATTCGACAACTTGCGTTCGATGTCATAGCTAATTCTGACCGCATTACGCTTATCTTTAAACGTCGGCATAATGTGAACTAGCTTTTCGTAAAACATATCACCTGAGGCCAGCAGAAAGAACAGCAACACTAGGGTAAATACCATTTGTGCCAGAATTTCAGGCACCGAAGTAGCGAGTTTGACAAGCACTCCCGGCTCGCGTGGTGAGACCTTCTGCACTTGCTCTGTCTCGTTTTCCAGGGAGGCGATCTGCTCAATCTGTTTGCCAGCATCAATGACCTCTTTCGCTGACTGGTTCGCACCACGCAATTTCTGTTCAATTTTAAAGCCGATGGTGGGGGCTTCTTTAATCCAACTTTGCACGGGATCAGCGAGCGTGCTTAAACCCAAACCTATTAATGTCATCAGTCCACTGACAATAATAAACGCGGAGACAGCTGGTGGTAGTCGTCGGCGCTCAAGGAAACGTCGCACCGGACTAAACACTAGTGCCAATAACACGCCAAGCGCTACCGGCACGAGAAAATCACGAGCGTGAGCAACACTGCCCAGTAATAGCAGTAAAAATATACCGACTATTGCCCAGTGTGAACTTGACTTAAATATGTTGGTGGCAGGCATATTGTTTGACACTAACTCGGGGCTGGCATCTGCTGGCATGGTGTGGTTATTTTGTATATCGTCTGACATCTCAGCCTTGCCTCTAGTCGAAACCAATTGGGTCATTGTGTTTGATATTTTGTCTAGATTTCATATAACTCTTTTCTGTTCAATATTTCTATTTTTAGTTGATACGTAGCATGCCAGATTTTTAAATGTATTTGGAAAAAATAGAATCACTCTTTTCATCTCAGGAAACTCTCAAACTTACTCACTTGATTGAATTAGGAGACTGAATACCAGTGTTTTCATATTAGTTATTAAATAATAATGATTTGTATTTAGATTTTATGATCTGTAAAGTGCTGTCATTTTTTAAATAGCAAATCATGAGATAAGACATATGAAACGGAGCACACGATATGCCATTAGCTTGTCATTGGTCTCGCTGTATAGCGGCTTAGCTAATGCGGAGCCAGTTGAACAAGTATCTGAGTCTAGCGAAGTGATTAGTCTGGATTCATTGCGCATTTATGGCGAACCAGAGGAAACCAAATCAGCAACAAAACTGGATTTAACCATCTTTGAAACGCCTCAGATTGTCTCGGTTATTTCACAAGATCAGATTGAAGATTTTGCCTTAAATGAGGTGAATGACTTACTGAAATATGTGCCGGGTGTGACGGTGGAGCAGGTAGAAACGGGTAGAACGTACTACACCGCACGTGGTTTTGATATCGTTAACTTTCAGTATGACGGCATTGGTGTGCCTTTTTCATATGGTTTGACACAAGGTCACGA
>NZ_DIAC01000131.1:2146-3401 GCF_002414625.1 Methylophaga sp. UBA5088
TTGACACAAGGTCACGATGACACCGCGATGTATGAAAAAGTGGAGGTCATTAAAGGGGCGAGTGGTCTGATTACTGGTTTAGCTAATCCTTCGGCCACCATCAATTTTGTGCGTAAACGCCCCACTGATGAATTTCAGGCATCAGCTAAAGCCTCTTATGGTTCATGGAATACTCGTCGTGTTGATGCCGATATTTCCGGGCCTATTAATGATCGCGTTCGTGGTCGCTTAGTCGTTGCCAAAGAAAAAGGAGATTCATACCTTGATCGCTACTCCACAGACCGTGATGTCTTTTACGGCATTGTTTCAGCAGATCTGACGGACAGCACTGAGCTAACTTTTTCTCACAGTGTGAACGACCATCATAGTGATGGTAACTCATCAGGAGCATTACCACTTTTCTATAGTGATGGCACATTGACCGATTACGATGAGTCAACCAATACGGCGCCTAGCTGGGCTCAGCAAGATGTGAAACAAACTCGAAGTTTCATCGAGTTGGAACAAAGAATAGGTGATGATTTGGCAATCAAAGCCATGTACACCCAAAACAAACAAGAAAAGCAATGGAACTCACTGTATTTAGCCGGCAATCCTGATCCAATTACAGAGTCAGGTTTGACTGCTCAGGCCAGTGATTACAAAGCGCAGGACAAAGAAAAAATATTTGATTTATATGTGAGCGGTAAGTTTGAGTTAGCTGGCAGAGAGCAAGAAGTGGTTGCAGGGATTAATGTCGCAGATATCCAGCTGACTGGACGTTCAGTTTATTCAAGTACATGGAATTATGATCCCATTGGTGGCAACTGGTCAGCTGGGTTGACACCAAAACCAGTATTTGATGTTTATGATGCCTCCCAACAATCTACCGATATCGATCAAGAACAAGATTCCGCTTACTTTTCAACTCGCCTGCGACCAACTGACAGACTGTCTGTATTGCTAGGAGCACGCACCGTGAAGATTGAGCAGGATGGGGTGAGTTATGGTGCACCTCAAAAAGTGTCCGATACTGAAACCGTGCCTTATGCGGGTTTAACGTATGAAGTGATTGATGGCACGATGCTTTATGGTAGCTACAGTGAAGTATTTAAAGCACAAACTTGGGTTGATGCCAGTCTGGCACCCTTGGGCCCGGTAAAAGGAGAAAGCCGCGAGTTTGGTATCAAGCAGGAGTTTAATGACGGCAATGCCGTATTGACCCTTGCACGCTTTGAATCCGAGCAAGAAAACTTTGGTGAATATGTGACACGTA
>NZ_DIAC01000131.1:3457-4473 GCF_002414625.1 Methylophaga sp. UBA5088
GGTGAATATGTGACACGTAATGATGCAACAGGACTCAATATTTACCGTGGTATAGAGTTACAGAGCAAAGGTTATGAGATCGAGTTATCTGGTGAGGTTATCGAGCGACTGAATATGAGTGCAGGTTATACCTATCTCAATATGGAAGATGAAAACGGTGATGACACGCGTGTGTTTATTCCAACCAAACAATTCAAGTTAGCAGCCAGCTATCAAGTGCCTCATGTTAACGGATTAAACATAGGCGGTGGTGTTCGTTGGCAGAATGAAATTTACTATGGTGATACCGAAGTGCAGGGAAGTTATGCTTTAGTCGACTTATTTGCTCAATATCAACTAAATAAAAATGTCTCTTTAGCCCTGAACTTATACAACGTCGGTGATGAAAAGTACCTGGAAAGTCCTCAATGGGGACAAGCGAATTACGGGGCACCGAGAAGTGCCATCGGTTCAGTCACCTGGACGTATTAATCTTTAAAAACAGGGCATCATTTGATGCCCTGTTTGATTGAGGTGGTTTACTTTTTCAACTTCCAGTCTTTTCGAATCCAATGACAGGTATAGCCATTGGGGTAATGCTGTAAATAGTCCTGATGTTCGGGTTCGGCTTCGTAAAATGGGCCGGCTTTAGTGACTTCGGTGGTGATAGGGTCGGGGAGAATCCCGCTGGCATCGAGTTCTCTTATTAACTCATCAGCGACTTTGGCTTGTTCACTATTTTCCACAAAAATAGCTGAGCGATAACTGTCACCGATATCATTTCCCTGACGGTTTTTAGTGGTGGAGTCATGCACCATAAAGAAAAACTCCAGGATGTCACGGTAGCTGGTTTGTGAAGAATCAAACATCACTTCAATCGCCTCAGCATGACCAGTATCACCTTGTTTTACATCTTTATAAGTGACATCAGGTACATGGCCACCAGTGTAGCCTACACGGGTATTAATCACGCCGGGTTGATGACGGAATAATTCTTCCATTCCCCAGAAGCAGCCACCAGCTAAGATCGCGGTTTC
>NZ_DIAC01000131.1:4659-10359 GCF_002414625.1 Methylophaga sp. UBA5088
TTCAATAGTGTCGGTATCCGTTGACTCGTCATTATCAAACAAGGGCAGGTAGTCAGCGTAACCTTCAGCGGCTAACTGGTCTTTTGGAATAAAGCGTAAGCTGGCCGAGTTAATACAGTAACGCAAGCCACCATGTTCTTCTGGCCCATCAGGGAAGACATGACCCAGGTGCGAGTCACCATATTTTGAACGCACTTCGGTTCTGACCATGCCTAGCGTGTCATCACTATGCTCAGTGATATTGTTGGCATCGAGTGGGCGGGTAAAACTAGGCCAGCCAGACATCGAGTCGTATTTATCTAACGAGGTAAATAAAGGCTCGCCAGACACTACATCTACATATAAACCCGGTTCTTTGTTATCCCAGTAGGCATTGTTAAAAGGGGGCTCGGTACCACATTGCTGAGTGACGTGATATTGCAGTTCATCAAGCTCAGAAATGGCCGCGTCGTTTTTATGGTATATCTTCGTCATATTCGTCCTTTGATTATTTTGCTGTAAGTGTATTGACACATAATCGTTGTGAAAGTGGCATAAATCTTTAGAACAGACGCTTAAATTCTCTCACTAAATCTGTTTGGCGAAACAAGTTTATGAGCAATGAGAGTGCCCTTGATCAGAACGTTTTTCACTTTACGGTGATGGTTTGTCATAATCTGTGGTGATTTTCTGCTTGCAGCAGCTCTGTTGCTGCAATTAGCAGACATATACCATTTAGTACCTTTGTAAAAGTGAGTTACTTTTGTTACCCGATTTACGCACCATCGTTCTTGTTTTAGTCATCACTACTTCTATTTCAGCTATCGCTTTATTTTTATTTTATCGTCTGTTGAAAGACGTGGAAGGCTTGAAATACGCGGCTATCGGCGCAGGTTTTCAGGCTATAGCCTCCTATTTTTTACTGCTTCGAGATAGTATGGATGTCACTCTATCGATCATGGTGACGAATGTCAGTTATTTCCTCGCCTTACTCTTTTATTATCAAGCCTCAAGACAATTAACCGGGTTAAAGCCTGCCTGGCTTTTTCCTGTCTCGTTGATTATATGTTTATCGCCACTTTTTTGGTGGTATCAAAGCAGCCATTATCTAGCAGAACGTATCATTATTTCAGCAACCGGTGTCGCTATTCTTACACTGATGACAAGCTATGTTTTATGGAAAAATGCTAGAAACCTGCCTGGACGATTAGGTATGTCTCTCACTTTTTTGGTGCTGGGAATGATCAGTCTCTGGCGAATAGCCAATATGCTCTACGCACCTGTAAAAGACATCTCGTTTTTGGATTTCAATGCCGCCTATGTGATTTTCTTGATGGCTATTGTCAGCAGCTTTGTCATCACGGTGGGCTTTATTGTCTTGACCTCAGAAAAATTACACAACCAATTGCGGAATGAGGTGAATAAAGTCACTCAGGCACGTGATATTGCTCATCAATCATTGAAAGAACAACAACATTTTCTTTCCATGTTATCTCATGAATTTAAAGCACCCATCGGTGCGATTAAAGCAAATGCTGATGCCGCTCTTATGTTGCAGCAAGTGAAAACGCCTATCGTCGATGAGAGTTTGCATCGGATAAAGCATGTTTCTGAGAGACTGAATGCCTTGGTCGAGCGTTGTTTAAATGATGAATGGATGGCTCACTCGATTGAGCAGGAGGAGAAGGCTCTATACGATACTTCGCTAATTCTTGTTCTGGAGAATATAGCCACGGAATATGACATTCCTCTTATTCATTCATTACCTTCAGGGGCTAATGTGCTCGGCGATGAGATGTTCCTCAGCGTGTTATTTTCTAATTTGGTCTCAAATGCACTTAAAAATGCTCGACACAGATCGTCCGTGTATATGGAACTGATAGAAAGTAACGGTGACTACATTATTCAGGTTGTGGATGATGGCTCCGGTATTTCTGCAGAGCATCGCCCCTATATATTTGATAAATATTTTCGAGTCGAATCCTCTGACTCGGCGGGCGGTTCAGGTCTGGGATTATATTTTGCCAAGCGTATATGCGATATGCATCAGGCTGTTATCTCACTCAGTTGTGAACAACACACTGTCTTCAGTGTGCGAATAGCAAAACATGAGGTGTCTCATGACTAAGCCGAAGATTTTGATTGTTGATGATGATGCTGATTTTCGTGCACCAATTAAAGCGATTTTGACTAGCGAAGGTCTGCTAGTCAATGAAGCTGCTTCAGCACAAGAAATGGATGCCATTCTGAATGATTTTGATGCCGATATGGTGCTGCTTGATGTGAATCTGCCGGATGACAGTGGCCTCAATATTGTTAGTCGTCTAAAGCAAAACCAGCGTATTGATGTGGTGATGCTTTCTGCATTAGGGGAGGTTGAGCATCGCGTCAATGGTCTTACTTCTGGTGCCGATTATTATTTGGCAAAACCGGTTGATATTCGTGAACTTCTGGCCGTTATCAATAATCGCTTTCAAGCATTAACAACACATCAGCCTAAGCAAACACATTCCTGGCAACTGGATACGGTGAATTGGTTATTGATAACACCTGATGGTGAACCTCACCCACTCAATAATAGTGAACTGACCATACTTTCACTATTAGCTAAACAGTCTATGCAGAATCAGGCGACCTCACGTGAGGCGCTTTATAGTGCACTGGGTAATCCTAACTATTCACCTGAGAGTCGAAGCCTGGATTTACATATCTCACGGATGCGCCAACGCTTCAGTTCGGATGACTTTCAATTTCCCATCAAAACCATACGTAACGTTGGTTATCAGCTGACCAAACCGATCGCGATTGTCTGATACAAATTGATACAAAAATAAGCTTAAAAAAACCATTTCTATTGATTAGTGTTTATTCGTTTTTAACGTTTTTTTACAAACCACAAAATTCGTTTTAGTAAGAAACGTTTTCGGTAGACCCTTAATTAAAACAGGAATGGAAAAGTAGTATGAACCTCGCATATCGCATCGTTTGGAATGTCAGTAGGCAAGCATGGATGGTAGCCTCTGAGTTCACATCAGCTAAAGGTAAAACAAAAACACAAACGACCAACGTTCAGACCAAAACGGTCGGTCATGCCGTTGTGTTATCAGCAGCCCTGTTTGCTGCATCACCAATGACTGTGCTGGCGACAGATTGGGATAATGAGGCTGGTGATGGTGAATGGTCAACTACGACGAACTGGGTTGGTGACTCTTTACCCACTTCTGAAGCCAATGTGTCTGATGGTAGTACCGTTTTGATTAGCGATGGTTCAAATCAAAACGTGACTAATTTAAGACTCGGGGGAACTGCGAGTGGAACCGGTAACCTCACGATATCGAATGGTTCTCTCACAACGAACTGGACTACCGTTGCTGATAAAGCAGACACAAAGAATACATTACAGATCGATTCAGCCAATGCTGTGCTTAATTCTAATATGTTCACAGTTGGCGGCACAGGTGATGGTGAGTTAATCATAAAAAATGGTGGTGCTTTAGACACAACATCGATTGATATCGCATACGCAAATGGTTCTACAGGAAAAATTCTGATAACTGGCACCGGATCTAGCTTTACAGTGGATCAGGATGTGAAACTCGGTGTTTCAGGGGCAGGGACTTTAAGTCTGGTTATTGGTGGTAGCTTCAATATACACAACGGCACTGGCACACTCATTTTAGGTGATCAGGCGACTGGAACCGGCAAACTAAATATTGGTGCCGATCAGAGTGATTCAATTATTGTTGCTGCCGGTACTTTGGATGCAGCCACTGTTGAATTTGGTGCTGGCAGTGGCAGCATTAACTTTAATCACTCTAATACTGACTATGTGTTTTCTCAGGATGTGGTAGACGTCAACGGTAATGGCGAAATTAATTTTCTGTCAGGTACTACACGTTTAACTGGTGACTTAGAAGGTTTTTCAGGTACGGCTAAGGTGAATGGCGGTACTCTATCGATCGCTGCGGGTGACACCTTAACTTTGGGGCAGGCTGGAGCAACGGCGGACTATACTCAAACGTTGAATGGCCTTCTCAGGCTGGGACTTATCGATGCAAGTCAATACGGTAAGTTAAATGTGACGGGCACTGCTACTTTTGCTGATGGTTCGAAGCTTGATGTAGATGTTAAAGGTGCACCATCGCTCGCTAATGGGAGCCTTCTCAGCAAGGTGATTAGCGCAGGCACTTTGGATGCAGGCAGCTTTGAAGTGACGGATAATTCATTACTCTATTCATTCGCTGCAGAAAAAGAAGGGAATACTGTCGGCTTACGTGTAACAAGAGATGGTAATACCAGTGTACTTCAAAGCGTCAACAGTGAAGGCTTTAAATCCGGTCGTGGTGCAGCACGTGTATTAGACGGTTTTGTGAACGGCGGCTCTACAAATACAGATATTGCAAACGTGTCAACAGCATTCGGGCGTCTTTCCAATGACCAGAAAATCACAGAAGCGGTGGCCGAAACACTGCCTTTACTGGTGGGTGGCACCACAAAACTCGCTGCCAATACTTTGCACAGTACTAACCGTGTGATTCAAAGTCGTCAGGCCAATACCCGTGGTTTATCATCGGGTGATGCCTTCCTGACCGATAAAAATATGTGGTTAAAACCGGTGGGTAGTTGGACCCGTCAACAAGAACGTAATGGCGTCAGTGGTTATGATGCCGACTCTTACGGTTTTGTGGTAGGTATGGACGGTGATGTTACCGAATCAAGCAGACTAGGTCTGGCTTTATCGTATATGAACACCCGCGTTGATGGTAATGGTATGTCATCCGGTAACAAAGCCGATATTGATGCCTATCAGTTGATTGCCTACGGTAGCCATGACTTAGCCCAGTTTGAAAATGTGGAACTGAACTGGCAAGCCGATGTAGGTATGAATAAAAATGATAGCAAACGCCAAATCAGTTTTATTGGCCGTACCGCTGAAGCAGATTACGATAGCTACACTGCCCATGTGGGTGTGGGTATTGGCAAACGTTTTGAGCTGAATGACAGCAGCACAGTAATGCCAAGCCTTCGTGCCGATTATGCGTATATTCGTGATGAAAGTTACACAGAAAAAGGCGCAGGGGCGATTAACCTTGATGTGGACAGCGTTCATTCCGATGAATTTATCTTAATGGTACAAACCGATATCGACCATCAGTTAAATGATAAGACGACTTTACTGGCTAATATCGGCGTGGGCTATGACGTCATCAATGACGATACTAGTCTGACAGCATCTTATACTGGTGGTGGTACTGCCTTTACTACGGATGGGATTGATCCTTCACCATGGTTAGCTAGAGCTGGTGTCGGTGCCACCGTTAATTTAAACGATTACACTGATATCACCGCTCAATACGATGTAGAAGGTCGTGAAGACTTTTTAAACCAAACGGCTTCTGTGAACTTACGTATGTCGTTCTAAGCTAAACTTGACTGTTCAAGCTAAAAAGCCTCAGCAGATATTGCTGGGGCTTTTTTGTATTTGCTTATTCAATTTGATGCTGATGCTATTGAACTTCTTGTCGTAATTCTGACCAATGCTCTACCCAGCAGCAATGATGGCTCATGCCGGTAATCACTCTGACTTCGGGTTGTTTCGCGTCAGGAAAATGTTGTTGATACGATCTGGCAACGGCCTCAGGCATGATCTTGTCTTCACTGCCGACAAAGTGAATTTGTGGCACATCGGTGAGTTTTTGCCATGCATCTGCCGGGTTAAGT
>NZ_DIAC01000131.1:10441-10888 GCF_002414625.1 Methylophaga sp. UBA5088
TTGCCAGGCATCTGCCGGGTTAAGTGAATCTGTTAACGCTGAAATATGCTGCATCTCTGTCCAGGCTGTTGTATCAAGATTACCTGTCACGGTGACCAGTTGGTCGACATCATTTCGTTCAGCTGCCAAGAGAGTAGCGATAGCACCACCACCTGAGTAACCAATTAGGCGTAGCGATGAAGCCTGAAACTGATTTTTGAGTTCAGTCACAGCTTGATTCATGGATTCTACAACCTCGGTTGAAAATCGGGCTGAGGTCCATAGCTTTTTGTCACAACGGTCTGACTTCACATACTGACAAGGGCGAGCCAGATAGACTGCTTGTTTATCATGCACTGCAAGTTTGAGTACCAGCGGATCGACCGGAGTGGGATCAGAAGATATTTTTCGACGATTTAACCAGGCTAAACCATCACCTTCGATATAAATTGTTAAACGTTTTGATGG
>NZ_DIAC01000131.1:11011-19086 GCF_002414625.1 Methylophaga sp. UBA5088
GTTAAACGTTTTGATGGTTTGCTGTTTTTAGGAACAAAGCTTTGCAACTGAAATGAAGACGTGGTGAGGATCTGTGATTGCCAGCCCTGGCTGTTAGCCAAGTGTAATGCGGTATCCAAGCGGTTTTGTGTCGTCGGTATCGAGGAACATGCCTGAAGCAGCAATAAAAAAGTGAACCAAATAATATGTCGAGAATTCAAAACTGGCCTCTTTCTGACACTGAAATAGTGAGTGAGACACTAACATACCTAATTAAAATGGTGGTTGCTTTAACAAGCGTTTTTTCGGCTTAAAAATAATTTAGGGCCAGTGCAAACACGCCATATTAAGTGTTTACACTGACCCTAAACTCAGGTCTTTAAATGACAACCAAATTAGGCTGCTTTAGCCCCTCTCAGACGTGAACGGCCAGCCCACATACCTACTAAACCAAAAGCAAACAGAGGCAGTGCTGCTGGTAATGGTACGGCGCTTGGGTTAGAGAATTGGCTAGCAAGATACTCAGTAGAGAACATGCCATCACCACCGAAGCCCCATGATGAGAAGTTTTTGAACTTGCCTGATAACAGTTCGCCACTATCCACACCTAATGATAAGTAGACGAGGGCATCAGAAATCTCAAATGACAAAATATCTGACAGCTCGAAATCATTGAAGAAAATGCTGTTGATACCTTCACCACCGTCAAAAATGCCTGTGCTTAATAAGCCTGATGTGGAAGTCAGTCCATCAACAACGACTTTATCGTCACCACCACCAAATATCACATCGCCCGCAATTTCACTGTTGCCAGTCAGTGTCAGGCTGCTGTTGCCTTGGTTAGGCGCAAATTGAATAGCGGTGCCTGAGCGGCCGACTAAAGTGCCACTGTTCGTTACCGTCACTTCAGATGTAGCGGCTTCGTCTGCACCAATGGCATGGACACCCTCGATGTAACCTTCATTAACAATAGTCAGGGGACCTGCGACACGGTCATCACCTTTGGTCGGTTCGAATAAAGGATCGATGTCGATACCATTACCACCATTGAGTGAGTCACTGGCTGTGCCGGTAGAAACGATGACGCCTGTAGCATGGTTATGTACTTTACCTTCGTCAATATCAATACCGTCGTCCGTGCCTAGAATGACACCGTAGTTATCTGCTGTACCACCGGCAAATTGCACACCGTCTTCATCATCCGTCGCGCCAGCATTTGTCCATGTTTGAGTGCCTGCATCCCATGACAAACCATTCAGAGCGATAGTGCCGTGATTTTCAAGTGTGAAGTCTTCACGTGCTTCGATGACTTCTTCATCACCACGTAAAGTGCCGTAGTTCACGACTGTTGTGCCTGGGCCGCGACTTTGAATAGCACGTCCTTTTTCACTTTCAATAAGGCCGTAATTGGTGATGCTGGCATTTTCCAGTTCGGCATCGTTATCTAATCTGACGGCCTGATTTTCAGCTGAAATAATGCCTGTTTCACGGTTAATTAAAGTGAAGTTGTCAGCATCGTCTTGTAGACGAATGCCACGGTCACCACCAATAATAGTGCCTGAGTTATCAACGGTCAGATTGGCGCCTTTACCACGAATCGCATCATCATCGCCGCTTTCGATAAGGCCATAATTGACGATAGATTGGTTTGCACCTTCCAGTTGCACTGGACGATCATTGGCATCAACCAGCTCTACACCGTTTTCAACGGTCACAGATAAATTGTCGCGGTCGTCATCAATATTATTGCTGTCTGTCGCAGTACATAGCAGAGTGGGTGAGCCGCTTGTGCCACCTTCAACACAATCCGCCGCCATAGCCGGTGCGTTGTAGAGTGCTGCTAGCATCGAAACAAAAAGTAGTTTATGTGTATTTTTCACGTTACCTCCAGGTCAGATAATGGATATCGATGGCTAGAGTAGTGATGCTTTATGACAATGTTATGAATTTTGGAATTAATGTGAGTTATGACACAAATGAGAAAAATAAAATATGCTATCGAATATAAATTTTAAGTGTGTATCAATGATGCTTTTGTCGAAAACAATACGATGAGACCAAGTTAAGCAAAGAATCAGAAAAGCAGTTTGTTTCAACTGCAACATCCCGTAATATGTGGCTTTTGACGTGAAGGAATCCACATGCTGAAGATTGTTTACAGTAATGACAGCAGACAACTTGCTGCCTGGCTTGCTGAACAACTTCAGTCTGAACCGCTCAGCCCGTTTGAGCAGGAAAATATTATTGTGCAAAGTAACGAGCTGGCGCGCTGGTTGTCGTTATTTATCGCCAATGAACAAGGCATTGCTGCCAACACGGAGTTTCCTTTTCCTTCGGCCTATATCTGGCGTTTGTTTCGGCAAATCTGGCCCGATATTCCTTTACATTCTCCTTATGCTAAAGCGCCGATTAGCTGGCGTTTATTTGCCATGCTGCCTGAGTTAGCCAATGAGCCCGAGTTTGAGGCTATTGCCGCCTATTTGGGTGAGCAAACAGATGAGTTAAAGCGTTTCCAGTTAGCAGAACGGCTGGCTGATACTTATGACCAATATCTGATGTATCGACCGGACTGGATAGCTGAGTGGGAGCAGGGAGAAAGCGCAAACTGGCAAGGGCATCTATGGCAGAAAATAACAGCTGACGATGCTGAACCCATGCATCGCGCCAGATTGTTAAACCAGCTCAATCAGCTTTTACAAACAGCCACAGAAAAGCCAGCAGGTCTGCCAGAACGACTCAGTATTTTTGGTATTTCTTCGCTACCACCTGTTTATTTACAGACCTTTTCTCTGATGGCGAAGTTTGTCGATATCACGCTGTTTTATTTATCACCCAGCCAGCATTATTGGGGGGATTTGATCGACCCCAAACAGCAACAACGTCAGCAGTTGGAATTGATGCTGGACGATCCCGAGCCAGAATTGAATGCGGATGTAGGTCACCCTTTATTGGCAAGTTTAGGCAAACAAGGCCAGGAGTTTTTTCGCCAGTGTCAGGACTTGCCTCATGACGCCGAGACCTGTTTTGTTGCGCCCATACCAGACACCATGCTTGGCATGTTGAAAAGCGATATGTTTGAGCTGGAGGTCGGTGAACAGCAAGCAGTGAGTGCTGACGATAACTCTATTCTGATTCAGGTCTGCCATAGCCCGATGCGGGAAATGGAAATTCTGCAGGATCAATTGCTGGCCTTATTTGAACAGCACCCTGATTTATCACCCACCGATATTGTGGTGATGACGCCGGATATTGATGTTTATGCACCGTGGATTGAAGCTGTATTCGGAGCCGCTGATCCTGCCCATGCTATTCCCTTTAGTATTGCTGATAGCAGCGGCCAGCAAGAGAGTATTTTACTCAATGCCTGGTTCACTATTCTGGCTTTGCCACAGTCGCGGTTTGATGTGGAAAGTGTGCTGGCATTACTGGAATGTCCGGCCATCCAGCAACGTTTCCAGCTCGATGAAAATGCCTTATTATGGCTACGCGAATGGTGTCAGCAAACCCGGATTCGGTGGGGCCATGATGCCAAAGATAAAATGGCATTGGATTTACCTGCTAATGACGCCAATACCTGGCGAGCAGGTTTGGACCGTTTATTACTGGGCTATGCTATGCCGCTGACCGAGCAGGGCGAACCCTGGCGCTTGTTTGATGGCCAACTTGCTATGGATGGTATTACTGGTGATAAAGCCCGGATTGTGGCAGCAGTATCACAGTTTATTGCGGCACTGGATAACTGGCGACAATGGTTAGCTAAGCCTCGTACACCAAAAGATTGGCAACAACAGCTTAATCTGTGCATGGATAGTTTTTTTGATGCCGAGCATCTGGATGATCCATTGGCAGAACGCGAGCTGATTTCTATTCGTACCCAGCTCGATCGTATAATTGAAAGTACTGAACTGGCCGGATTTGATGAGCCACTTAGCATTGACGTGATCTTGAGCTGGCAGCAATCACACCTGGAACCGCTGGATAACAGTCATCGTTTTATGGGACATGGTGTCACCTTCTGCGGCATGGTGCCGATGCGTAGCATACCTTTTGATGTGGTATGCCTGATTGGAATGAACGATGATGTTTTCCCACGCCGCCAACCGAGTTTAGGCTTTGATTTGCTGGCACACCATCATCGTGAAGGTGATCGTTCTCGCCGTGATGATGATCGGTATCTGTTCCTCGAAGCTTTATTATCTGCTCAGCAAACGCTCTATATCAGTTATATCGGTGCCAGCATTACTGATAATGCCGAGATTCCACCGTCTGTGTTAATTAGTGATTTATTGGATTATCTGGATGAGCGATTTATCGATGAGCAAGGCCAGTCGGTAATAAAGCAGCTGGTGACATATCATCCATTACAGGCATTTAGCCGTCGTTATTTTGATCAGCAACATAAGAAACTGTTTAGTTTTAATGCTTTGCAATGTCCGGTTTCTCAGGCAATAACAGCACCTCAAGACTGGTTTTCAGAGCCGTTGCCAGAAGCGGATGACTCATGGCGTGATATCAATTTGATGCAACTTAATCAGTTCTTTATGCATCCGGCTAGATTCCTTTGTCGTGAACGATTGGGAGTCAGATTGGAACTGGATGAAGATGAACTCAGCAGCCGAGAACCCTTTGAATTAAACGGGCTGGAAGCCTGGCAACTGCGGCAGTGGTTATTAGAAAACAAACTGAGTGATACGCCGGATCTGAATATGTCTGAGCTGGTGCAGGCAACGGGCATGTTACCGCAAGGTGAGTTTGGTGATGAATGGCTGCAACAAGAGAATCAGAAAGTCGAGGCATTTCTTGATATCTTAACGCCATATTTAACTGAGCAGCGTCTTCCTGCTGTGCCATTTGAATTAGAGATTGGCAAATTCACGCTAAGTGGTCAGCTCGATAAGCTGAGTGCATCAGGATTATTGCGATACCGTTTATCACGTAAAAAAGGCCGCGATCTGATTAACGGCTGGTTAGAGCATTTGATTCTCAATATTGTTAAACCCGAAGGCGTCACACTGGAAACACAACTGGTGTTTGAAGACGAAGAGATTACCTTTACCCCAGTCATCGATGCTCAGTTTTTATTAGAACATTACCTAAACTTATATTGGCAAGGCTGTCAGCAACCTCTGCCTTTGTTTGATAAAACCAGCCTGGCTTATGCCAAACAAGCCTTGAGTAAGCAACGAGAAAAAGCCCAGCAGGTTGCTGAACGAACTTGGGCCCCAGCTAATGAGTTTGTGATGGCTGAGCAGGATGATGCCTATTATCAATACTGTTTTCCTGCTAATCCTTTGGATGAACGCTTTGCCGATATTGCTTTGCAAGTGTACGAGCCGATTCAACAACACATTCAGGGCGGGCAGTTATGAGCGCCCAATTTGATGTGAATACGGTTGAACTCAAAGGTATTAATCTGATTGAAGCCAGTGCTGGCACAGGCAAGACGTTTACGCTGGCAGAGCTTTATTGCCGGTTGGTGGTAGAACAAAAACTGGAGGTCAGTCAGATTCTGGTAGTGACCTATACCCGTGCAGCGACCGAAGAGTTACGAGGACGTTTACGGGCAAGACTGGTTGATGAACGTAAACAACTGAGTCAACAAGAGCAGGCAGATCCTCAGGCGATAAAACGTTTACAACTGGCGATTCAAAGCTTTGATGAAGCCGCTATCTATACTATTCACGGCTTTTGTCAGCGAGCTTTGCAAGACTTTGCATTTGAGAGCGGCCATTTTTTCGATATGGAAATGGTGGCTGATGAACAAGAGCTTCGACAAGCGGTAGCTGATGACTTTTGGCGTCGTCATGTCAGCTCAGCTGATAAAGCCTTTGCTCGATATTTATTACAAAACCGCCAAAATCCGGAAAGCTTATTGCAGTCGGTGAGCAGTGTGATCGGCAAGCCTTATCTTGAAGTCATCCCACTACCTGAGATGGCAACCGAACCATTACAAAGCTTATTTAATGAGCAGTTCGATCACGTACAGTCGCTGTGGTGGCTACAGCGTGAACAAGCCATTGCTGTATTGCAGGACAAAAATTTACTTAACGGTAATAAATATCGTACTGCCAGTGTCAGCAGCTGGATAGCTGAAATGGATAGCCTGATGCAAGCCGGAAAACAGGCGGGCTTGTTTGAGAAATTTGTCAAGTTTGGCCAGGCTGAACTGAATCAGGCATTAAAAAAAGGTCAGGAGTTACCTGAACTCGATTTATGGCGGGCATGTGATGCTTTGCTTGATACGGATCAACAATTGCAAACAGCTCGTTCTTTGCAGCTGCAACAACTACGTCAGCAGTTAGCGGAATATCTGGCGAGTGAGCTACCAAAACGCAAGCAGCAATTAAAACTGCAGGCTTTTGATGATCTGCTGCTTAATTTGCAACAGGCGCTTCACGGACCGCAGGCAGATAAGCTGATTGCTAAAATTCGTGAACAGTTTCAAGCAGCATTGATTGATGAGTTTCAGGATACCGATCCGATTCAATACGATTGTTTTCACACGATTTTTGCAAATACCGAACAGCCCGTGTTTTTTGTCGGCGATCCTAAACAGGCGATTTATAGCTTTCGTGGCGCTGATATTTTTACCTATCTGCAAGCCAAACATGCTGCTAGTAATGAGTTTAATCTGGATACTAACTGGCGATCTCATCCACGTTTAGTGCAGGCCGTTAATCATCTGTTCGAACGCGTGCCACAGCCTTTTTTATATGAAGACATTCCGTTTCTACCGGTCAAGGCTGCACTTCCTGATGAAGCGTGTTTAACCATCACTGGACAAGCCGTGTCGCCCTTATCGTGGGTATGGATGGCATCTGACAAGCCATTTAATGTCAGTGATATGATGCAATACGCGGCAGATATTTCAGCTGATCAGATAGCTGATTTATTAAATCAATCTGCTGCTGGTGAGGTCATGCTGACCGATAAAGATGGCAGTCAGCGTCGCTTGAATGGTGGTGATATTGCTATCTTAGTCAGAAGTCACAAACAAGCGACAACGATTCAACAAGCATTACGTGCTCGTGGTGTGAACAGTGTGCAACAGTCGCGTGACAGTGTGTTTGAAACCCATCAGGCAATAATGTTGGAGCGGGTGTTAATGGCGATTGCTCAACCGAGCAATGATAGTTTGATTGCCACGGCTTTAGCCACGCCACTATTTGCCAAAACGGCGTTGGATATCTATCAGTTACAACAAGACGAACAGCTTTGGTTACAACAAACCGATTTCTTTGTTTCTCTGCATGAGCAGTGGCAGCAAGCCGGATTTATTGTGATGTTTCGTGCCTTAATTGCTGCACTGGATGTGCAGCGTCGCTGGTTAGCGTTGGCGGATGGTGAACGGCAATTAACTAACTTATTGCATTTAGCCGAACTGATTCAGGCGTATGCGACCCGCCGCAATAATACGATGGAAGCCATTTTGATGTGGTTAGCTTCACAGCGTCAGGCGGCGGATAAAAGTGGCGATGCAGCTCAGATTCGTCTGGAAAGTGATGAGCAACTGGTCAAAGTCATTACCATCCACACCAGTAAGGGGCTGGAATACCCCATTGTGTTTTGTCCCTTCCTTTGGCATCAGAGCCAGTTCAATCAGTCACCGACCGTCATGACCTTTCACCGTGAAGACGATAATCAAGCTTGTGTGGCATTTGGTGAACCTGGTTTCTCTGAAGCTCAACCGATTGTGGCTGAAGAACAGCAAGCCGAGGATTTACGCTTACTCTATGTGGCATTGACTCGTGCTCGTGAGCGCTGTGTGATTGTCTGGGCACCAGTGAAAAATGTGCAGCAGAGTGCGTTGTTTCAGCTACTTCATCCCGAGTTAGAGAGTGTTGATGCGGGTCAGATGCAGCAAGATTTGCAAGACATGGTCAACGCACAAAACACGAATATGGATAGGGTGAACTGGGATCTGGAAGCAGCGCCTATCGTCAAACAAGCTGAAACGACAGCAGAGACATTACAGGCCCGAGAGTTTCAGGGACAGATTCAGACACCATGGCATATCGGCAGTTTTACTGGCCTGAGTCATGGCCAGCATATGGAGTTACCAGATCATGACGCACCCTTGCTGCCAGTTGAAATGC
>NZ_DIAC01000131.1:19206-21169 GCF_002414625.1 Methylophaga sp. UBA5088
TAGCAGTGAACCACGCCAGGATCGTTTTGGTTTTCCAAAAGGCGCTAATGCGGGGACCTGTTTACATAGCTTGTTTGAGCATTGGGATTTCCAGCAGCAGAATGAAGAACTCAATGTGCTGGTAGATAAAACATTAAGCCAATTTGGCATTGACACAGAATGGTCTGCCACCGTGTCATCGTGGTTAGAAGCCGTTGTCACCACGTCATTAGATGAGCAAAGCGGATTGACCTTACGTGATATTCAGCCACATCAGCGTTTAGATGAAATGGCATTTTTCTTTCCAGTGACGCATTTAACAACAAAACATTTAAAAGACACCTTACTGCCATTTGTGGCTGATTATCCGATTCTCAATCCTATCGTGAAGTCATTACATTTCGCCGATTTGAGTGGCTTTATGAAAGGCTTTATTGATCTGGTGTTTGAGCAGGATGGTCGCTTTTATATTGCTGACTATAAATCCAATTGGTTAGGGACTCAGGCAGAAAACTATCAACAAGCGCTATTGGATGAGGCGATGGTGGCACATAGTTATCCATTGCAATATCTGATTTACAGCCTGGCTTTGCATCGTTATTTAAAAACACGATTGCCTGACTATGACCCTGAACAGCATTTTGGTGGAGTGTATTACTTATTTATTCGTGGCATGCATCCTGATTGGGGACAAGCGGGTGTGTATTTTGAGCGGCCATCGCCAGCATTACTTGAGGCACTTGATCTGTGCATGTCTGAGGTAGGCGATGTCTGATTTGCTGAAGTTATTACGCCAGCACGGTTTAAGCGAATTAGCCTGCCAGTTTGCCGCTTATATTGATCGTAAAGAGCAGGGCATGCGCCCAGTGGTGAGTATCACGGCAGCATTATTATCTGAAGCGATTGCGGAAGGTCATGTTTGTCTGAATTTGCAGCAATTACCGACATTTTGTCAGCCACTGAAACCGGTATTACCTGAAAGCGTTGATGACTGGATGGAAATCTTGTCATTAGCCAAAACAGTCGGGCAACCCGGCGATTACACACCGCTGATTTTGACAGAGCAGGGCTTGCTTTACCTTTATCGCTATTACCGTGATGAGCAGGATGTTGCCAGTCTGATTCAACAACGTTTACAGCCTGTGAATGATATTGATCTTGAACAGCTAAATGAGGATTTAGGCCGTTGGACCAGTGTGATTGAAGGGCCAGACTGGCAAAAAATCGCTGTGGCGGTGGCATTGAACAGAGAGTTTGCTGTGATTTCCGGTGGTCCTGGTACGGGCAAAACCACGATAGTATTAAGCATGCTCAATAGTTTGCAGCAGCAATCTCCCGAGCTGTATATTGGTTTGGCTGCACCCACAGGTAAAGCGGCTGCCAGATTGCAACAATCTATTAGTACGCAGCATGCTTATGAGGTCAAAACGCTGCACCGTTTATTGGGCATTACCGAGCATAACGATCAGGGCCGTTACCATACTGAACGACCGCTGCCTTTAGATGTGTTAATTATCGATGAAGCCTCAATGATTGATATCAGTTTGATGGCCAAATTAATGCGAGCTTTATCGCCGTCAGCCAGACTGATTTTATTAGGTGATAGTCAGCAACTAGCTTCAGTTGAGTCGGGTGCAGTGCTGGCAAATTTAAGTGAAGGTAAACAAGGGCAGTTCACAGCTGAATTTAGTGAGCAGTTTCCTGAGCTGGAGATTCCAGTGACCGAAACATCAGCGCCATCCACTTTGCTCAATAGCTTTGTGCGTCTGCAACACAGTTACCGCTTTGATAAAGACAGTACTATCGGACAATTAGCTAAACAGGTGAATGATGGTGATGTGTTAGCGTCACTCGCGTTATTGAATCCAGCAGCCAGTGACATCTGGTATGACACGGATGAAAAGCAACAGCAATCACGGTTTCTAAAGGGGTACCAAGCCTTTATCGACGCGGTTGAGTCTAAACAAACCCCGCAAACGGTGGG
>NZ_DIAC01000131.1:21265-23191 GCF_002414625.1 Methylophaga sp. UBA5088
CAGAATTTTGGCCGCCTTAAAACAAGGGCCACAATCGGTGTTATCGGTTAACCGCTTGTTGATGCGTTTATTAGCACAACGCGGCTGGCGAACAAGCTTACCGTTTTATGCTGGCAGACCAATCATGATCACCCAAAACGATTATCGGCAACGGCTGTTTAATGGCGATACCGGTATTATTTTGTATGACGATAGCGGCCAGCTCCGCGCCTGTTTTTGTTTTGATGAGGAGGTACGTTGGGTACCAATTAACCGGCTTCCCGCGCATGAAACCGCCTTTGCCATGACGGTGCATAAAAGCCAGGGCTCAGAGTTTGATAGCGTCAGTATTCTATTACCGGATGAAATCAGCCCTATTCTTAACCGTGAACTGCTTTACACCGCGATTACCCGAGCCAAACAACAGGTGTTTATTCTGAGTAAAGAAGGCACGCTGCGTCACACCATTCAAACCCGACATCAACGTGAAAGTGGTTTAAATAAACAGTTAAAGCAAGCTGATGATGGTGTTTAGAAAATGCGTGCTTAAAGTCTGTTCTGATTGGCGTTAGATGCTTAATTCCACTCAGCTAACGTTTCCAGATAGCCACTATCAAAACTAGACAATTTTATCAGTCCATCAACATCAGTGATCACTATATGACCCTGTTTATTATCAATTAATCCTAAATCACGTAAGTGTTTTAAGGTACGGCTGACATGAACAGAGGAGATCCCGAGCGTGTCACCAATCAGACTTTGATTAATGGGTAGATGAAAATCACAGGCACATGATCCCAGCCGCATTTTCATTTCTACCAGAAAATGAGCCAGTCGCTCAGGCGCATTTCGCCTGCTGATGTTGACGATTCTCTCAATTAACATGGCTTGCTCTCTGGCCATGATGGTGAAGAAAATTTTAGCCAGCTTAGGCGATTGTTCAAAAATTTTCGTTAGTGATTGTTTGGGAAATGGATGCGCTTTCAGCCTCGTTAACGCACGAAATTCTGTGAATGAGTTTTTCAACCCAATTTCTTGTAAGCCGATAATTTGTCCTGGCAGGAAAATATCCAACACCTGTCTTTGACCATCAGCCAGGGTTTTGATGGCACATGCCAGACCTGACTGGAGTGTATAGAAATAATTGTTGTACTTACCTTTACGTGTCAGTTCTTCACCGACTTGAAATCCACGTTCATTATTTTCTAGTGTCATCAGTAAGTTGACTTCATCTTCCGTTAAATCAACCACCCGTTCAAATTGATGAACGATACAACTCCGTACATTACCAAAAGCTAGATCCATTAAAACTCACATGAAAAATGTTAAACGAAAGCGCTACTTCCCTCGGAAATGGGGGAAAGCATGTCTCCTATAATCATCATTCATAAATTGCTGAGCGTTTTAGATGAACGATGAAATAAATATCAATCATCAAAAATTCACACCAACCTTGGGATAAAGTGACTGATGATCATCAAGGACGCCAAGATATGGCTATTTGAATGCTCCGTCTTTAACAATTGTTAAATTGATAGAAAATTGTTGAAAAAATCGGAAATTATCTGTGAGAGGCAGGGCATTTTATCTTCACAGACAGAGATGAGACCCAGTCACGCAAAGGCTTAAGCACAGTTCATCATCTCGTTTTATAAGACACACCTGATTTTTTAGGAAAACAGTGTTTTTGTATTTAAGCAGAGTGCTAGTATATAGTTCAAAAGACAAATCTATTTGAACGTGGGACCCTCAATGAAACAGTCATGTCTTAGTGTTTACCGCTTTATCTGTTTAGCCATTATCTGGTTGCTGTGTTCAAGTAGTGCTTATGCTCAGGATTGGATTTATACCGTTGTTGACGGTGACAACCTCTGGAATCTAAGCGAACAACATCTTGATAAAGTCACTCGGTTTGAACAGTTACGCAAACTAAATAATATTGAGAGC
>NZ_DIAC01000131.1:23298-28051 GCF_002414625.1 Methylophaga sp. UBA5088
ACTAAATAATATTGAGAACCCCAAACATTTACAGCCTGGCACCAGAATCCGAGTACCGCTAGCCTGGATTCGTAGCAATCCGGTTGCTGCAAAAATTATCTCCATTACCGGCAGCGCTGAAATTCAACGTGCCAGAAGCTCGACAACGGAGCCAGCAAAAGTCGGATCGTTAATGCAGCTTGGTGATCAACTATCGACAGCGGATGACAGTAGTGTGGCTATCGAGTTTGCCGATAAATCGGTGTTATCACTTCATGAGAATAGTCTTGTGCATTTTGACCATTTAAGTGCTCATGGTGTCACCGGCATGGTCGATTCCAGACTGAACTTGTTAAAAGGCCGTATGGACACAAAAGTCACGCCTGCTGTGGGGCCTGGTTCACGATTTGAAATTGAAACACCCTCTGCTATTAGTGCTGTTCGAGGTACGGTTTACCGAGCATTGGTGATGGATAATGGCGATAAGTCGAATATAGAAGTCTTACACGGGAAGGTCGCTGTTTCAGGCGCCAACAAGCAATTACTGGTGAACAAAGGTTATGGAACCCAAGTTGCCACTGGTCAACCACCTTTGCCGCCAAAAGCACTTTTGCCTGCGCCCATTTTTGAGCCAATTCCTGACACCATCACTGAAATCAATTGGCGATTAGCCTGGTCAGAAGTTGCTGGGGCAAAAGCCTATCGAGTTGAAGTAGCGACAGAAAATGATTTTGACACCTTGGTTTGGGAAGGCATCACTGAATACAATCGTGCTGCTTTTCCCGATCTGCTCGATGGCCACTACGCTGTCCGCGTTCGTGCCATTGACTCACTGGGGCTTGAGGGCATTAATCAGCAGGCCATGATTCAGCTTAATGCTCAGCCGCAACCACCGATTGCATTGAAACCGGTAGATCAGCAGGTTTTCCGTGAGCAGTCGCCCAGCTTACAATGGACAGCAGCGGATAATGCTAAAGCCTATCGCCTTGAAATCGCAGCTGATGACAAGTTCACCCAGCCGCTATTGGACAAAACGCTCAGTGATTCAGAATTTGATACTGCCTCTTTATCAGCATTGGGATATTACTACTGGCGTTTATCCAGTATTGCTAGTGACGGTGAAGTTGGGCCTGTCGGACCAGCACGTTCGTATCAAATCAAACCGATTCCTGAGAAAGTTGAAGCGGCTGTCTCGGCAGAAGAGAGTGGTCAGTTAGTCGCTAGCTGGAATGTTGGGATGGGCCAACCCAATTATCGTGTGCAAATTGCAAATGATAAGGCATTCAATGACATCATTATTGATGAAACAATTGATAAAGCTGAATATGCATTTGAACCGTTTAAGGGGGATGAACGCTATCTTCGTGTCAAGAGTATTGAGCAGGATGGCTACGAAGGACCATGGGGTTCGACACAAACTATCCAGCCTCTGCCTGAAGAACCAGTGAACTACTGGCCTTTGGGTATGTGGACTATCTTTACCATTATTCTTATCTAATACTGTGAGGCTTTCTGACTCTCATCGTAGTTGGATTATTGGCTCATTTTTAGTTCTTTTTTTTGTTGCAGCAGGGTTTTTCTTATCTGAGAAAAAAACACTGCAACGATTAGACTTGCTGATTTATGACGTGATGCTGCCTTTGCATTCACCGAAAATGAGTGAGCAAATTGTGATTATTGCTATTGATGATGCCAGCATACGGGCATTAGGAAGGTGGCCTTGGTCGCGTCACCAGCATGCGAAATTACTCCAAGAACTTCAAAAAATGTCGCCAAAAGCTATTGGCATTGATTTGATCTTTTCTGAGCCTGAAATCAACAGTAATGCTGATCAGTCTCTCGCTCAGGCTATGCTTCAGAATCAACACACGGTGCTAGTGGTGGCGCCCATCAAAGAAACCTCTGATTCTCTGATTGTTGAACGTTTACCCATTCCCTTATTAGCGTCAGCCGCAGCGGCTCTGGGGCATGTTGATGTGGAATTGGATATTGACGGTACTAATCGTCATTTTTATCTATATGCAGGACTGGGGAATCCCCACTGGCCTAATGTTGCGTTGGCTATGCTTAAAGTGGGGAAGGATGCGGGTGATTATGGCTCGCCAAGTCAGCCCGTGAGTGAGTACTCGGTAGCAGGTTGGGTACGAAGTCATAAGATGATGTTGTCATTTACTTCCGCTGACAATCTCGCCAAACGTATTTCTTTCAAAGATGTGCTGGAGGGGCGTGTCGACCCTGAGCTTATCAGGGACAAGTATGTATTAATAGGCGCAACATCAGCAGGCATCGGTGACATGATTTCAACACCAGCCAGTCGTTCTCATCAACGTATGCCAGGGGTTGAGATTATTTCTCAGGAGATGAATACACTTTTACAAGGTTCACACTTGTATGAGTTATCGCCGTCCATGCAGTCCGGCATAACCATACTGCTGATTATAGTAAGTGTGGGTGCTATCGTCCTGTCACCACTACGATATTCATTGATAACAGCCGTTTCTGGCCTCATATTCATTCTCAGTTGTTCCTTGTTTTTATTGTTGGTTTACAAACTATGGTTTGCTCCAGCGACAGCATTCATTTTGACAGCCATCGCCTGGCCTTTATGGACTGTCTGGCAAAACCGTATGTCGGATCGTTTTATTGAAAAACTGATTGTTCAGTTAGATGCACAAGCTAGACAGCATATTATTACCGGCTTACCCAATCACATTACGTTGCAGGAAGAGCTATACAAACTAGGCACGCTCGACCAACCGGCCAAATTAACCGCTTTGATCATTATTCATGTGAATAAGCATGAATCAGCGATAAGTGTGATTCACCGTGCAATTGGTGACTCCTTACTGGTAGTAATAGCCGACCGTATTAAAGCGGCTGTAGGAGATGATGTCTTTGTAGCGCATTTAGAAGAAGACGATTTTGCAATTTTACTCTCTGGACAAAGCGATCTTGCCTCTATTCAACAATCAGCGAATGCTTTATTAGCTCAAATTCAAACCCCTTTTCATTACCTGGATGAAGAAATTGTGCTGTCGCCGAATATGGGTATCAGTGTCTGGCCAATGGATAGCAGAGATAGCTCGGAACTACTTCGCAAAGCGTTCACCGCGATGTTTAAATCCAGGATGGATGAGTCTTTACCGATTTGTCTCTACACGGCCGATATCGGTGAAGAAATACAAGCCCGGGTCGAGCTGGAAAAAGCGATGACAGGGGCATTAGAGAGGAACGAATTCCAACTCTGCTATCAACCTCAAGTGGAAGCCAGCTCAGGAAAGATAATCGGAGCAGAAGCCTTACTACGCTGGCATAGTCCAGACTTAGGACCAATTGGACCTGAGACTTTTATACCGGTTGCAGAACAGTCAGGATTGATTAATTCTCTGGGTGAATTCGTCCTTAGAAAAGCCTGTGACGATCTTAAGCTGATGAAAGAAGCCGGACTGGAACATATACGCATTGCTGTGAATTTATCACCATTACAGTTTGCCAATATGTCGCTTGCTGATGATATTGCCGAGATATTAAAAAGTAGCCATATTGAGCCCTCAAGACTGGAGCTTGAAGTCACTGAAAGCACGCTGATGCGAAATATGAATACCGCCGTTGAAGCGATGATGAATATTAAAAAACATGGTATGAGTTTGGCGATTGATGACTTTGGTACAGGTTACTCGTCACTCAAACACCTACAACTGTTTCCACTGGACTGCTTGAAAATCGACAAGTGTTTCACTCGTGATATTGAAGATAAAAGTTCACTTGAAATTACCTTGTCGGTTATTGACCTGGCTAAACGACTCAATCTTCGTATTATTGCTGAAGGGGTTGAGACAGATGCACAGGCAAAATTCTTCCGTCTGCATCGCTGTGATGAGTTGCAAGGCTATTTATTCAGTAAACCGATTCCGGCGCAAGCGTTGATTGAACTGATGAAAGAGCAAGCTGAGGTTGCTTAGTCAGACAGAGGTGTTTTAAGCGACTCCATATGTTTTGTAGTCCATGATTTTATGGATATGTTCGGCGTTTGTTTTGATTTCTATGCTCACTTCTTTTTTCCTCTGAACCATTCTGATTTCTTCCTGTCACTTAACTGATTGTGCTAATACAAGCATTTTGGCACTATCTAATAGGTTGAATATAAAGCTGAAACACAAAACTGTTTTAGCTTTATTTCAATTCAAGAGAGAGAAATTTTATTAACTATAACAAGAGGAAAAGTGTTGCATGTCTAATGAAAACAACAAGACTTCACTGCCACACTGGGCAAGTATCCTCGGTGTTGTCGCGATTATGCTCGGTGTCTTTCTGACGGCTGTGCATGGTAATGAGGCGATGAAACAGGCCGTGGTGACCAGCAATATGCCAGCAGATGGTGTGATGCCGGCAGCTGACTGTCCAGAGGAAGAGCTGGAAGAGGAGGGGATTACCATCGCTGAATGTGAATACCTCATTGAGCATGTCAAAGGCGTGGCTTTAGCAGCGCCAGACTGGTTCCCGAATGTGCAAATGACACTGGCTGGTATTGGGGCTGTGTTGGCATTTATTTCTGTCATCATCGGTGGCGCCTTAGTGAATTACACGCCATGGGCATCGAAAGCGGCGATTGTCGTCTTTAGTGGTCTCGCAGCCATTGATTTATTGCAGTTTGCTGCTGTAGTCAATACAGGACCAACGCTACGTGAAGTGTATCTGGGCGGTATTTTGCTCTGGTTCATTCTGCATTTAATGTTAGTCGTGGGTACATTAGCTGGCAGACACAGTGAAGCCA
>NZ_DIAC01000131.1:28140-32349 GCF_002414625.1 Methylophaga sp. UBA5088
TGGCAGACACAGTGAAGCCAATGCTTAATCTCCCACATTTGCAACGAAATATAAACGGAAGCTGTTATGCAAAGACAAGGTTTTAGTAGAACGGCGGTAATCCTGCATTGGTTGCTGGCTGTTTCAATTTTCTTTTTATTTATCTCAAGCTGGTGGATGATGGGCTTACCTTTGCCATCACCGGAATTACAATTCCGGGCATTTCCATTTCAGTTACATAAAAACATTGGTATCACATTAGTGATCATTATTCTGATGTTGCTGTATGTCCGTCTCAGGCACCGACCTACACCACCAGACTCAACGGATATGGCACCCTGGATGCACTGGTCTGCCATTGCTGCACATGTGGCAATATATGGTTTAGTGCTTGCGGTCTGTTTGACCGGCTATCTGTCATCCGCTCATACCCGTTGGGACACCGTGTTCTGGTGGTCGATTGAGTTCCCTCGCATTGCTGCACCTGATGAGGAAATGAACGAGTTCTGGGGTGAGCTGCATATGTGGACGGCATGGGCACTGCTGGGCATTATTGCCGTGCATGTCAGTGGCGCGATTTATCATGCCTTCCGTAATGATGGCATTGTGCGAAGAATGATGCGTTGGTAGTACCAACACAATGTTCATCTGAAAAATGGGTCCTTTGGGGCCCATTTTTTTGTCCTTAAATTAAGTTCGACAACTTTCTCTTTGAATGACATTTGAATTAAAGTAGTTAAATAGAGTGAATTCAGACGGCACTTACTGAGATTCACGGATAGACAGTTAATGATGTGAGGCACTGTGAAGATGAGTTCATCAAAAAGTAGCGTTACAGCATGGCATACCTTGAGTGTCGACTCTTCATTTGAAGCATTAACGACTTCAGCAGCAGGACTGGATTCGCAGGAAGCCAGTGAGAGACTCCGTCAGTACGGAAAAAACAGTCTGCCAACAGCAAAAAAACGCAGTGCTGTTATCCGGTTTCTCAGTCATTTTCATAATATTCTTATTTATGTGTTGCTGGGATCTGCTGTTGTTACTGCCGCTCTTGCCCATTGGATTGATACAGGTGTCATCCTGGCCGTTGTTATGGCTAATGCCATTATTGGCTTTATTCAGGAGGGTAAAGCAGAATCAGCTATGGGGGCGATCCAACAAATGCTGGCACCGGTTGCCCATGTTATTCGTGGTGCTGAACGAGTCAGTATTGAGGGTGAAGAGCTGGTTCCGGGTGATATTGTCTTGATTGAAGCAGGCGATAAAGTCCCTGCGGACTTACGCTTATTTGATGCCCATGGCTTATCTATACAAGAGTCAATTCTGACGGGGGAATCTGTAGCGGTAGAAAAACTGACCCGTTCAGTTGATGAGCAAGCAGCGCTCGGTGACCGAAGCTGTATGGCTTTTTCTGGAACATTGGTGGCGTCTGGACAGGGGAAAGGCATTGTTGTTGCTACTGGTGGAAATACTGAGATTGGTCGTATCAGTAGTTTGCTTTCAGAGGTGGAAACGTTAACGACGCCACTCATCAGGCAGATGAATGTGTTTGCTAAATGGTTAACGCTGATTATTCTGGTACTCGCCTCACTACTGCTGGTTTTTGGTTATCTCTTTACTCAGCATGATCTTGCTGTGATGTTTATGTCCGTGGTGGGGTTGTCTGTAGCAGCTATCCCGGAAGGTCTCCCTGCGGTACTGACAATTACTCTGGCAATTGGCGTTCAAGCTATGGCCAAACGCCAGGCCATAGTTCGTCGCTTGCCCGCGATTGAAACATTAGGTTCGGTGTCTGTGATTTGTTCTGATAAAACCGGCACATTGACTCGCAATGAAATGATGGTGGCCTCGGTTGTCACTTATCAGCACGCGTTTACCTTAGAGGGCGAGGGCTATAATCCTGAAGGCGATTTGAAGTTAAATGATCGCTGTATTTCACCAACAGAGCATAGTGCATTAGAAGAAATGGCTCGTGCAGCCGCGCTTTGTAATGATGCTTCGTTGGTAGAAAAGTCGGGTGTCTGGCATAGCGAAGGTGATCCTATGGAAGGCGCCTTACTGTCCTTTGCTGGCAAAATGAATCTCGATGTCAGGCAGGAACAATCCGTATGGAAAAGGAGTGATGCGATCCCGTTTGATGCCCGTCACCGGTTTATGGCAACACTAAGTCATGATCATCAACATCATGCCTGTATTTTTGTTAAAGGTGCGCCGGAGCGCCTATTAGAAATGTGTGGCAGTCAGCGCAGCACTGATGGCAAAGTTGAGCCATTAGATATGGCATATTGGCAGCAACAAATGCTGACTATTGCAGCAAAAGGCCAACGTTTGTTGGCGTTTGCCGTTAAACCCGTTAACACTGACTACACTGTTTTGGAGCAGGATGATCTCAACGAGTCTCTGATAATGTTAGGACTGGTCGGCATGATTGATCCTCCCCGATCGGAAGCCATAAGTGCTGTGGCTGAATGTCACCAGGCGGGTATCCGTGTGAAAATGATTACGGGCGATCATGCCGAAACTGCTGCTGCAATAGGTAAACAAATTGGCCTGAAAAATCCGAATAAAGTGCTGACAGGATTAGATATTGATGGCATGGATGATTTGCAGTTAAAAGCCAATGTTATTGATTGCGATATTTTTGCCCGTACCAGTCCTGAACATAAATTAAGGCTTGTTACAGCGATACAGGCACATGATCTGACTGTTGCCATGACCGGTGACGGTGTGAATGATGCCCCTGCACTTAAACGTGCTGATGCCGGTATTGCCATGGGACTTAAAGGTTCTGAAGCAGCAAAAGAAGCGGCTGAACTGGTACTGGCCGATGATAACTTTGCCACGATTGTGTCAGCTGTCCGCGAAGGGCGAACGGTCTATGACAACTTGAAAAAGATCATCAGCTGGACTTTACCCACTAATGCTGGTGAAGCCATGACGATCATTGTCGCTTTGCTGTTTGGTATGACTTTGCCTATTACACCGGTTCAGATTCTCTGGGTGAATCTGATAACAGCAGTGACTTTAGGTATTGCTCTGGCTTTTGAACCGACAGAAGAAAATACCATGCGCCGGCCTCCACGATCGCGAAATGAATCGTTATTAAGTGCTGAGTTGTTGTGGCATATTGTTTTGGTGTCTTTGCTTTTCTTGGGTGGTGTCTACGGTATTTACGACTATGCTATCAGTCAGGGATATTCGCTTGAACTTGCCCGAACACTAGCCGTCAATACGCTGGTTGTAATGGAAATTTTCCACTTATTTTTTATTCGGAATATTCACGGTACATCGATCACCTGGAAAGCTATCTGTGGCACAAAAGTCATTTGGCGGGTGGTTTTTGTGATTAGTTGTGCCCAGTTTGTCATTACCTATCATCCGTGGCTTCAGACTATTTTTGGTACTGAAAGTATTTCTTTTTGGGATGGTGTTCTGGTGATAGCTATTGGTGTGATGTTATTTATTACGATTGAAATGGAAAAGCAACTGCGTCTTTTTGTGCGGCGTACCAGAGTATAAGTGATTAAGTATGCTAGTTAATTAAAGAGGAAGTTCAAGAGAAATCAATGTGTGGAGCAAGGAATAAAAAGAAAACCGTTCTTCGAGATGAGCGCGACAGGCGAGGACTTCGGTTTCTGAGTGCTGAACTTCAGCATAATGGCGATCTGGTTTTTGAAGGACAAGATCTAGGGCCTGTTGTTGAAGAGTTTTTTGGCTCCTCAGAGTATGAATGGCGGTGGACGATAAAAGCTGAGCATACGACGATCTTACAAAAATCACTGGGTAAGCGGGGAGATATCATCAACTTGCTTGAAACGCGTTTCAGTGATGAAAAATCAGCCGATGTGTTGTCGTTTCTGGAAGAGCACAATATCCCTTTTGAATCCTGGCATCGATATGGCGATTAGCCTTTATTCATAAATCTAATCACATGATTTAGTCATTGTGATGTTTTAGGGCTCACATAAAGAGGTTGAGCGAATAAATAAACTATCACTTCTTAGTGATTGCGCCCATACTGACTATCTATGTACCGACATTGATTGGCGTTGATGTTTCTACCTAGAACATGTCCTCAAATTTGCTAATAAGCAGTTGAGGTTAATGCATTCAATTAACAGGTGAATATCATGAGTAAAGGTCAAGATAGTAAAAAGAATCAGAAAAAAGCACCGCTATTAACGGCGAAAGAAAAGAAAGCAGCAAAAAAGGCCAAACAAGAAGATAAGA
>NZ_DIAC01000131.1:32519-33113 GCF_002414625.1 Methylophaga sp. UBA5088
TGCATCAAGGTTTTATCAAGAGCGACGCCTTTCAGCATAAAAGGCACATAAGCCAATTGATATTGCTCTGCCAACTCTTTGTATAAATTAAAAAACATCTCTGTATAGCGTTTACCGTAATTCTGTGGAATCTGGTTGCCTACTAACAGCACCTTGGCGTCAGCTTTATGTGCCTGTTCAATCATGGATTCAAGATTCTGTTTGGTTTGTGTCAGTGGATAGCCACGTAAGGCATCATTGGCGCCCAGTTCCAGAATGACCCAGCTGGGTTTATGTTCTGACAACAGTTGTTTAAAGCGGGCTAAACCGCCTTGCGTTGTTTCTCCACTGACGCTGGCATTCACAACGCTGATTTCAGGATGAGACTCAGATAGTTGATTTTCCAGTAAACTAACCCAACCTAATTCTGGTCGTAGATTATGGGCAGCACTCAGGCTGTCTCCCATAACAAGCAATGTCGATGCTGATACTGCGTTGCTCATCAATAAACTGATGAGTAACACAAACCAATATTGTCTTTTTAGAAACATACAAACCTTCAAGAGTGGAAAACATGGCAGTTACAACTGCAATCAAAGTAAGCAATTTAACCCA
>NZ_DIAC01000131.1:33211-33646 GCF_002414625.1 Methylophaga sp. UBA5088
TCAAAGTAAGCAATTTAACCCATACGGTATCGGCAAATACAGGCGATTTGACCATATTAAAAGGAATTAGTTTAGATATTCAGGAAGGTGAGTCGGTCGCCATTGTGGGAGCATCTGGTTCAGGTAAGTCGACCTTACTGGGCTTACTGGCAGGCTTAGATGTGAATACATCGGGCGAGATTTATCTTTATGACCATGCTTTCTCAGCCATGGATGAAGAGCAACGTGCCTTACTTCGCGGGCAATATGTTGGCTTTATCTTTCAGTCGTTTCACTTGTTACCGAGTTTGCAGGCGGTTGAAAATGTGATGTTACCAGCGGAGTTAAAAGGCGATAAAGACGCTCGTCAAAAAGCAGAAGCTTTATTGGAAAAAGTCGGGCTCTCACATCGTTTAACGCATTATCCAAACCAGTTATCCGGTGGTGAGCAGCAAC
>NZ_DIAC01000131.1:33803-37700 GCF_002414625.1 Methylophaga sp. UBA5088
AGCAACGTGTTGCCATTGCCAGAGCGTTTGCCTCCAGTCCGAAAATTCTGTTTGCTGATGAACCTACCGGCAATCTGGATGAAGGTAACGGTCGCATCATTATTGAACAGCTTTTTGAGATGAATAAAGAGCAGGGCACGACACTGGTGATGGTGACACATGACAACCATCTGGCAGAAAAATGTGATCGTCAACTCGTGATGTCTGCTGGTCAGCTGGTGGAAAAAAACTAATGCAATTTGCCTTACGATTACTGCTGCGTGATATCCGTAGTGGCGACATTTTAACGCTGATTTTTGCGTTGATTATTTCTGTCAGCACCGTCACTGCGATTAGTTTATTTATCGACCGTTTACAATTGTCATTTGAAAGCGAGTCAGCCAATTTAATGGCGGCTGATCGCTTGATTAGCTCTGATGATGCGATACCAAACAACTGGCAAACAAAAGCCGATGAGCTGGGGCTTAAACAGGCGCAACGCACCTCATTCCGAACCATGATATTTGCCGGTGATAATTTACAACTCAGTCAGGTTAGTGCGGTAACAGCACTTTATCCTCTCAAAGGTGTTTATCTGGTTGACGATACCTTGTTCGGTACTGGGCATGAATATACTCAGCCACCACAGCCGGGGAAAATATGGTTGTCCTCACGCCTTGCTAGTTTATTAGGCGTCAAGATTGGTGACCAGGTTGAGGTGGGCGAGACAAGCTTAACCGTTAGTCACTTTCTGGTCAGAGATCCCAATGCTAGTAGTTCAGCGTTTGCTATATCACCTCGTGCGGTGATTAATATGGCCGATCTGACAGCAACACAAGTCATTATTCCTGGTAGTCGGGTGCGTTATAGCCTGCTACTGGCCGGTGATAAGAACTTACTAGAGCAATATGAAACATGGGTGACGCCACAACTGAATGAGGGGCAACGCTGGCGAACACCAACACAAAAAGGTGAGCGTATAGGTGACACCATTGGTAAAGCACAATCCTTTTTATTATTAGCTGGAACACTGGCGGTTATCCTGTCTGGAATTGCTATGGCCTTAGCTTCCTCTCGATTTGTAAAACGCCACTTGATGCAGGTTGCCGTGTTAAAAACACTAGGTGCGACACCGAAAAAGCTAGTGCAGGTATTCCTTATCCAGTTTATCGCCCTGTTTGTAATAGGGGCTGGCATTGGTCTGGTTGCTGGGTGGGCAGGGCAACTGATTATTTCATCCATGCTGGCGGGGCTAATGTCGACCGCCTTGCCAGAACCTTCATTAAGTCGCTTATGGCTGGGTGTGGCGACAGGGCTGGTTTCCATGCTGGCATTTTGTTTTCCTTTAATGCAGCGTCTGATTAAGGTATCACCGATGTCCGTGTTGCAGCCCGGTTTTAAAGTAGAACAAAACACCCTCATCATTTATGGCATTGGTTTTGTCGGTATGTTTGGTTTGATGTACCTGTATACAGGCGGCTTAATTCTACCGAGCATTATGATGTTAGCCATTGTGGGCATTGGCGTCTTAGTCGCCTTACTCGGGTATGGCGTATTTAGCTTCGGTCGTTCACTCACCTCAGGGGCGACCAGTGGTTGGCAGATTGGCTTTGCTGCTTTATATCGTCGATTGTTTCCTAACTTATTTCAGTTATTGGTGTTTACGCTGATAATCATGCTGGGGCTGATATTAGTTGGCGTGAAATCCAACTTGATTTCAGACTGGCAACAGCAGTTGCCGGCAGATGCACCTAATCACTATTTGTTTAATGTTCAGGCCGATCAGATTGAGCAGATAGATAAGGTCACTGACTCATTGAATATTAAACGTTCAGACTGGTACCCCATGATTCGCGGTCGTGTTACCACTATCAATGATACTGCGGTGCAAACGCTTTACCCTGAAGATAAACCTGAGCCGGAACTGTTTGAACGTGAGTTAAACCTGACCTGGTCTGAGGAAATAGGTAAGGGTAGCAAGCTGATTGACGGTGACTTTAATGCGAATGGCCTGTCTATCGGGCAACGGGTGATGCAAGAAGCGAATTTGAAAATGGGCGACATGCTCACCATTAATATTGGTGGTAATGACGTTACCTTACCTATTACCTCAGTACGGGAGGTTGACTGGGGTTCAATGCAGCCCAATTTCTATCTGATTTTGCCTAAACAGGCTTTAGCAGATTACCCTGCTAACTTTGTCAGTAGTGTCTTTATCAGCCAGCAAAATGCACAACCTTTTTATAAGGCTATGTCTCAATTCCCTACGGTCTCGATGTTGAATGTCGGTGATTTATTAAAACAAGTGCAGACCGTAATCGGGCAGTTATCACAGGCGATTCAGCTGGTGTTGCTGTGCATATTAAGTGCTGGTGCGTTGGTATTACTGGCAAGCGTACGCTCAACATTAGAAGAGCGCCTGGAAGAGGGGGCTTTATTACGCGTGCTGGGTGCTAAAAAATCTTTGGTACAACAAGCCTTATTTGTCGAGTTCGGTGCACTGGGATTATTTTCCGGACTGATTGCCGCCGCTGGAGCCGAAGCCTGCCTGTATGGTTTACAGGTATTTGTCTTTAAAGCAGAAGCAAGCTGGCATCCTCTGTTATGGAGTTTAGGGCCACTAATTGGTGTAATCGTTATTTCAGCAATTGGTTTATTTGCCAGCAGAAAAGTATCCAGCGTGCCACCGATGCATTTATTACGAGAAGTGTAATTAAAACCTAAACTAACAAGTTTACGTATATATACCAGTATCTGAAGATACCTAAGGACTGGCACTATTTTTCGTCAATAGTTCAATACTTTGGCCTCATAATTCCATGGATAAGAAATTACTTCCATTAATAATCAATATGTTAAAGTTCTTCTAAAGGAATTATGAGGCGGCCTGTTTAATATTTATTATGAGGCCGGTGGCCTTTTAAAACAGACTGTTATAAGCCCTGTAAGAATTGAATTAAATTGAGAAATTAGTAATGGATTTAAAGAAACAAGCATTTTTAAGGGATGTGGGTAAAGAACTACTTGAAGAAAACGTGGCTGTTTTTGCAGGGGCCGGAATGTCAGCGGGTGCTGGATTCGTAAATTGGGCCGAATTGTTACGACCAATCGCAGATGAGCTTGGATTGGATGTAGATAAAGAAAATGATTTAGTAGCTTTAGCGCAGTTTCATTGCAACGACAATGCGAATAATCGAAGCCAGCTTAACCAGAGACTTATAGAAGAGTTTTCAAGAGAGGCTTCAGAAACAGAAAATCATAAAATACTTTGTAGGTTACCAATTAGAACCTACTGGACAACAAATTATGACAAGATTATTGAAAATGCTCTTGATAATTCTGGAAAGATAGCAGATGTAAAATATACAAAAGAGCATTTGTCTACAACAAAGCCAAAGCGTGATGCGGTCGTATACAAAATGCATGGCGATGTCGACCACGCCAACCAAGCTGTCTTGACCAAGGATGATTATGAACGATATCACGTCAAGATGGATCAATATCTAGCGAATCTTAAAGGCGATCTGATTTCAAAAACATTTATATTTATAGGATTCAGTTTTACCGATCCAAATTTGGATTACATTCTCAGCCGGGTTCGAGTTGCTTATGAAGGAAACCAAAGACGTCATTATTGTTTCATAAGAGGTGTTGAGAAAAAAGACTCTGAAGAGGTAGTTGATTTTGAGTATCGAAAGAGAAAACAAGATTACTTTGTGAAAGATTTGGAACGCTTCAACGTAAAAACAATTCTGGTTGACGATTTTTCTGAAATAACAGAGTTGCTGGGGCGATTAGAGCAGAATTATAAATCTAAAACTATTTTTATATCAGGTGCCGCCCATGAATATGGTGAAATGGGGGAACACAACGCCTTAAAATTTGTATATCAATTAAGTCGAAAACTCGTATCACAAG
>NZ_DIAC01000131.1:37734-40407 GCF_002414625.1 Methylophaga sp. UBA5088
TGTTGTTTCTGGATTTGGGTTGGGGGTTGGAAGCTCTGTAATATCTGGAGTCTTAGAGCAAACTTTCACCAGCCCTAAAGCTAAAGTAGAAGACCAACTAGTATTGCGCCCTTTTCCTCAGTCCACAGAAGGTGGACTGCCCTTGTCTGCATTATGGTCAAAGTATAGAGAAGACATGATAAACCATGCTGGAATCGCTTTATTTTTATTTGGTAATAAGTCCGATGGTAAAAAACTTTTGTTATCAAATGGAATGCGTGAAGAGTATGAAATTGCTAAGAGCAAGGGACTTTTTTTGATTCCTGTTGGAGCTACTGGTTATATGGCTGAAGAACTATGGAACGAGAAAAACTCTGAAATACAAAATTGCGCTGAGACTTCAGACGAAATGAAAAAACTCTTTTCAGATATTGGTAATAGTAAAGCAAAGTCTGAAGAATTAATCGAATCAGTAATTAAAATTATTAACTTAATGGATAGGGAGTAATCAATGGCTAGACAATCATTTTTTAGTTTTAGATATAAGGCTGACAATTGGCGAGCAGCAAATATTAGAAATAGCTGGGTAACCCAAGATCGAAAAGCATCAGGCTTTTTTGATACGGCCAAATGGGAAGAGGTAAAGAAGAAGAAAGACACTGATATTGAAAAATGGATTGACGAGCAGCTGAAGGGGACCTCAGTTACTGTAGTTTTAATCGGTTCTGATACAGCAGGCAAGAAGTGGATTGACTACGAAATAACAGCAAGTCATAAAAAGGGAAATGGCATGTTGGGTATCTATATTCATAAAAAGAAAGATAGCAATGGTAATACTAGTAAAAAGGGAAAAAATCCTTTTGATAATTGGGAGTTCAAAAAAGCTGGAAAAGTAATAACTTATCCAACATATGATTGGGTTGATGATGACGGTTACAATAACATGGGTGATTGGATTGAGAAGGCTGCAAAGGCTGCTGGTCGATAGTGGTATGAGCTTATAACAAAGCGCTGCTGTCGGACAATTTTACCGCTGCGCTCCAAAATTGCCGCAGAGCGCGGCGTTAGATTCTTTATCAAATTTAGAGGGCATATGGGATATAAACCAGAAGCAGGGGAAGCTTTCATTTGTGAAAATACATCGTACGCTGACGCACGGCTCTATCTGACATATGAGAAGGATGGAGTCCTAATAGCTTATTACTATAAAACTCCTGAGCATCCAGAGGATGAGCGCTTTATAAAAGTACCTGTTGATGAGCTGGATGGGCCTTTTTTTCCTAGTTTTTCCTCATTCCTATTAAGGGGGAAAAGACCTTCTGGTCTGAATGATGAGTTAAGCAGTTACATTGCTGTTGAGGAATGCCTTAAAAAATTGCTTATTGATTCAAAGTCTAATCGCATTGAAATAAAAAAAGCAGAAAGCAAGATCCAAGAAGAGACAAATGAAAAAGCAGAAAGAATATCCGCTATTCTAAAAATTCTTATTTCCGAAAAGCTTCTTTATCGATACGCCTCTACAAAAACGTCGGAGTTTATCGAGTTCACAGAGTTAAAAACAAAATCAGAAAATAGCAAGCAATATTATGGGTCGTTAGCCCAAGAAATAGCGGTTAAGAGCAAGCAAATATCATTATTAACTTCTCATGGCCAAACTGCTGGCAACTATAGAGAATACATTCTACGTTCATTGCTCGAAAAATATCTGCCTTCTCGTTTTGGTGTTGGCACTGGCTTTATTGAGGATGTGTCTAGACAATTGGATATCATCATATATGACAAAGTGAACTTTCCCGTCGTTTTTAAAGAAGGTGATTTGATTGTTGTTCATAAAGAGGCGGTTAGAGGCATAATAGAGGTAAAGACAACCCTCGATAGTGAAAAACTGAAAGGCTCACTTCAGTTATTCTATGACATATTTAGAGCGGGGTTATTTAAGCCAAGCCTTCCTATATTTAAAGGTGTGTACGCATTTAATTCGAATTTCGAGAATTCAAAGAAAGTAGCGGAATCCATAAACAGATTTTACAGAAAGCCATATTTTGAAAAGGCCGTCCAATCGAAAATGACGCGAGAGGTGCCGTATCTCTATCATGAGGTGACCGCAGTGTGTGCTTTAAATGAACATTTTTTGTTTACAAAGTATGCGTACCATGGAGGAAAGGAAGGCAAAAATATTGTGCCCAGCCTATATTCAATAACTGATGAAAATGGACTTGATGTGCAGACTGCAGCATTTATTGCCACTCTATTTGACTATCTTGACGGTGATTTTTACTCAAAAAGAACAGCTCAGAAAGGCTTTAATGACTTAATGTCAACTGATTCAGTTGAAGTGAAATTTGAGAGCCATATTGGAGATAAAGATTGGATTCCGAGGTCGGCTAGCCCTGGAGAGCATGATTTTGGTCAGGAATCAATCATTCACAGATTGGATCAACTCGGGTTGTGGTTTAAGGGTGAGCTATCTTCGTCAGAATATATAAGAGACATTGAACAGACAGAATCTAACAAGGCCTTGCAGCCGACCCCGTTTCGCTACGCTCAACAGGGCGACTGAAAAATCAATAGGGTCAGAGTCTGTACGATCCCCACAAAAATTATAGTGTTTCAAATAAGAAAGCACTTGATAAATGAAGTGCCCTGACAGACTTCATAAATTCTCTTATCCTCAATTTCGCATATTTATCAGCA
>NZ_DIAC01000096.1:0-196 GCF_002414625.1 Methylophaga sp. UBA5088
GCGCAAGGTGTACGCGAAGTCAATCTGTTAGGCCAGAATGTTAACGCTTATCAAGGTGTTATCGAAGGTGATGAAACTGCGGATTTAGCGTTACTGATTCATTACGTGGCAGCCATTGATGGTATTGAACGGATTCGTTTTACTACGTCTCATCCTGTTGAATTTTCTGACAGCTTGATTGAAGCGTTTGCCGAAG
>NZ_DIAC01000096.1:372-2155 GCF_002414625.1 Methylophaga sp. UBA5088
GATTGAAGCGTTTGCCGAAGTACCTGAGTTGGTGAATCATCTGCATTTACCCGTTCAATCTGGCTCCGATCGTATTCTGACGATGATGAAGCGCGGTCATACTGCATTGGAATATAAAAGTAAGATTCGCCGATTACTGGAAGTCAGACCGAGCTTAAGTATGTCGAGTGACTTTATTGTCGGTTTCCCCAATGAAACAGAAGAAGACTTTCAGGCGACCATGGATTTAATCAACGAGATTAAATTCGACCACTCATTCAGCTTTGTTTATAGCGCTCGCCCTGGGACACCGGCTGCGGCATTTGTGGATTCTGTCTCTGAAGAAGAAAAGAAACGCCGTTTGCAAATTATGCAGGATCGTTTGCGTGAGCTGGAAGATGAACATGCGAAAGCGATGGTGGGCACAACACAACGTATTCTAGTCGAGCGCGAAGCACATCGTGGTGGTGGCGATATGGCAGGTCGTACCGAGAATAACCGAGTGGTAAATTTCCCCGGTGACAGCAGTCTTATCGGTCAGTTTGTCGATGTGTATATCGAAGAAGCCTTCTCGAACTCCTTGCGCGGCGAATTAGTCGCTGATAGCGTTGCACTTTAAGCTCATCGGAATTATATAGTGACTCAAACCTCTCAAGCGCTCGATAGCATCAGCTTCGAGCTAAGCCCAGCAGATAATCCTCGCCTTGCCAACCTCTGTGGTCATTTGGATGAACATATTCGAATGATGGAGCGTGGCTTTGGGGTGGAAATCAATAATCGTGGTGTTAACTTTCAGATTATCGGTCCGGCAGACACGCTGACCTTAATTCAGGAAGTGATTCACGACTTGTACGCCGAAACCGCACAGTCAGTGTTAGCGCCTGAACAAATTCACATGGCCATTCGTAAAAGTGGTGGTGAAGATGTATCCGCGGCGACAGAACCGGACAAAGAAGTGGTGATCAAAACCAAGCGTGGCTTAATTAAAGCTCGTGGCGAAAATCAGCAAGCGTATTTACGCCGGGTCATGACCCACGATATAAACTTTGGTGTGGGGCCCGCTGGTACGGGTAAAACCTACCTTGCTGTGGCTTGTGCCGTGGAGGCTTTGGAGCGTGATTTTTGTCGTCGGATTGTACTGGTCAGACCAGCAGTAGAAGCGGGCGAGCGTCTCGGTTTTCTACCGGGTGATTTAGCGCAGAAAGTCGATCCTTATCTCAGACCATTGTTTGATGCTTTATATGAAATGCTTGGGTTTGAGCGCGTGGCTAAATTAATGGAACGTAATGTCATTGAAGTGGCACCACTGGCTTATATGCGTGGTAGAACACTGAATGAATCTTTCATTATTCTGGATGAAGCGCAAAATACCACCACCGAACAAATGAAGATGTTCCTGACTCGTATGGGCTATAACTCTACTGCCGTTATTACGGGTGATATCACTCAGGTAGATTTGCCCGGTTCAACACGCTCTGGTTTACGTCATGCTATTGAAGTATTGAAGGATGTGGACGGTATCGGCTTTACTTTCTTCCAGGCAAAAGATGTTGTTCGACATTCGCTGGTACAAAAAGTCATCTTGGCATACGATAAGGCTGATAAAAAAGCATGAGCGTTGTCGTGGATTTTCAGTGCGTTTATGAAGGCGAAAAGCCAGATGAACCACTGTTTACTCAATGGGCTGAAGCGGCACTATCCGAAGTCAATGAAGACTGTGAGTTGAGTATACGCTTAGTCGATGAATCAGAAAGTGCTGAACTGAACAGTCAGTATCGTGGCAAAAATGGCCCAACCAATGTCT
>NZ_DIAC01000096.1:2273-3669 GCF_002414625.1 Methylophaga sp. UBA5088
AAAAATGGCCCAACCAATGTCTTGTCTTTTCCTTTTGATGCACCCATTAAATTAGAGCCTCGTTTATTGGGCGATTTAGTGATTTGCGTACCTGTAGTCAGAAAAGAAGCACAGGAACAAGGCAAGGCAGAGTTACATCATTGGGCACATATGGTGATCCATGGATGTTTACATTTATTAGGTTATGATCATATTGAATCGGATGAAGCGGAACAGATGGAAACATTGGAAATAAATATTCTGCATCAATTAGATATAGCTAATCCCTATGAATGGCAGGGAGTGGAATCATGAGTGAAGGACGACCGAGTCGCTTAGCAAATCAATCCTGGGTGCGAAAGCTCAGTAATTTATTTCTGGAGCCACAAGATCAGGAACAACTGATTGAATTAATTCGTTCAGCATCTGAACGACATATTCTGGACTCAGAAGCGCTATCTATTGTCGAAGGCGCATTAAGCGTGTCACAAATGCAAGCCCGCGATATTATGATTCCACGCTCACAAGTGGTCATGGTGTCACGTGATGCACCACCTGAAGAAACACTGAAACTGGTCACCGAAACGGCTCATTCTCGCTTTCCTGTGATGGATGATGACCGTGATGATGTGATTGGTATCTTGCTTGCAAAAGACTTATTAACCGCTGTGGTGAACAGCGGTGATTTTAATTTCGACCTGCGCGAAATACTACGTCCCGCTGTATTTATTCCTGAAAGCAAACGTTTGAATGTGTTGTTACGTGAGTTTCGGGCTCGCCGTAATCATATGGCCATCGTTGTAGATGAGTATGGTGGTGTGGCAGGTATCGTCACGATCGAGAATGTACTGGAACAAATCGTCGGTGAAATCGAAGATGAGCATGATATCGATGATGATGCGCCGATTCTGCAAAGAAATGAAAATACGTACACCATCAAGGCATTAACGATGGTTGAAGACTTCAATGAGTTTTTTGAAACCAATTGGAGTGATGAAGACTTTGATACGGTGGGTGGTTATGTCGTTAATCAGTTCGGTCACCTGCCTGAACGAGGGGAAGAAATCACGATTGATCGCTTCCAGTTCACCATTTTGCGTGCCGACAATCGTCGTTTATATCTGATGAAAATGGTGATTTTACCACCTGAAGAAGAGCCAGAAGCTGATACCGAATAATGCAAAAAAGTAATAGGCTGACAATGCAGGGTTGGAAAGGAAATATCGTTGCATTCATGGGTGGCGCTATTTTGCCGCTGGCTTTTTCCCCTTTTAACCTATATCCCATTGCCATTCTCAGCCTGATTTTGCTTTTCGCCAGTTGGGATAATACGACACCGAAACAAGCCGCATGGCGCGGATGGTTATTTGGTCTTGGTATGTTTGGTGTGGGTGTGTCCTGGGTGTATGTCGCCATT
>NZ_DIAC01000096.1:3732-12519 GCF_002414625.1 Methylophaga sp. UBA5088
CGCCATTCATGTTTTTGGCCATACCAGCTGGATTTTAGCAGGCATGCTGACTTTTCTGTTTGTCGCTATCCTAGCTTCTTATCTGGCGTTATTTGGCTGGCTAGTCAAAAAATGCACTTCTCATACATTCACTCTCTTTGATATCGCACTGCTGTTACCCACCATATGGTTTGGCTTTGAATTATTTAAAGCATGGTTTTTGAGTGGTTTTCCCTGGTTAGAGCTTGGCGTGAGCCAGATAGAAGGGCCATTAGCAGGTTGGGTGCCGGTCGTGGGGGTGAATGCTGTGTCTTTCCTGGTGGCTCTGACGGCAAGCAGTTTGTTTATTGTGTTTAAACATAAAAAGCCATTATTCATTGTGCCTGTTATCGTCATCTGGGTGGGAGGACAAGGGCTACAATCTGTTGATTGGACTCAGCCTTCAGGCGAAGCTATTAACACTACGATCGTGCAGGGTAATGTGCCACAGGATGTAAAGTGGAGCCCCGAACAGCTTGTCAGTACGCTTGCACTCTATCAGAAGTTAACCGAGCAACATTGGGACAGCCAACTGGTGGTCTGGCCTGAAAATGCCGTTCCTGCTTTTTATCATCAGCTGAAAGATTTTTTTATCGACCCGCTCATTAAGGAAGCGAAACAACACAATACGGATATTTTATTAGGCTTGCCTTTTGAAGATGAAAACGGGCAAGACTATTACAACAGTATGATGGTGGCTGGTGAGGATGCTGGTTTCTACCATAAGCGTCATTTGGTGCCGTTTGGAGATTATGTGCCTTTTGCCTGGTTGAGAGGCTTGATTGCTTTCTTTGATTTGCCGATGTCTGGCTTTGTACCAGGACCAGAGCAACAAAGTCTGTTAAAAGCCTCTGGGCAGCAAGTTGGCATCTCTATTTGTTATGAAGATGTGTTTTCACTTGAAGTTTTGGATGCCTTGCCGGAAGCTTCTATTCTGGTGAATGCGACTAATAATGCCTGGTATGGGGATTCATTTGCGCCTCATCAGCATTTACAAATTTCACGAAGTCGTGCCCTGGAGACTGAGAGACCGTTGGTCCGAGCCACGACAAATGGTATTTCAGCATTTGTTGATTATAAAGGCCGTATTCAGTCACAAACGCCTCAGTTTGAGCAGGCAACGCTGACGACAAACATTCAACCAAGGCAGGGCGCAACGCCGTATGTCACTGCGAAGCGTTGGCCAATATTTATTCTGATAGTGCTTATCCTGGCCGTTTGGTTTTATTATCGTCGTCAAGCGAGTTTGAGCTAAATATTATGCAGTTACTGACGATTCAGCGCATTCTAGGAATTTTACTGTCACTTTTCAGTATTACTATGCTGCCTCCAGTTTTGGTGTCCTGGTATTACCAGGATGGAGCCAGTAGTGCGTTTTTAACGGCGTTTGTTTTGCTGTTAATCATTGGATTATTGTTCTGGTTACCTGTTAGACACCATCGTAAAGAGCTAAAAATACGTGACGGTTTTATCGTGGTGGTGATGTTCTGGATTGCATTAGGCTTATCTGGGTCACTGCCTTTCTTTTTGACTGAAGTCCCAAAAATGTCGTTTACCGATGCTGTATTTGAGTCGATGTCTGGCTTAACTACAACTGGGGCAACAGTGCTAACAGGACTCGATACACTGCCCAAAGCCGTATTATTTTATCGTCAGTTTTTACAATGGCTAGGCGGCATGGGGATTGTCGTCTTGGCTGTCGCTATTTTGCCCTTATTGGGTGTGGGTGGTATGCAGCTCTATCGTGCTGAGACTCCGGGGCCGATGAAAGATGCGAAACTGACACCTCGCATCACCGAAACAGCCAAGGCGCTCTGGTATATCTACTTATCATTAACCATTGCTTGCGCCATTGCTTTCCGTTTAGGTGGCATGACTTGGTTTGACGCCATTTGTCATAGTTTCTCAACAGTGGCGATAGGTGGTTTCTCCACACATGATGCCAGTATTGGTTTCTTTGATAGCTCCACGATTGAAATGATTACCGTCGTTTTTATGTTGATCTCTGGTATGAACTTCTCGCTACATTTTCTGGCTTGGCGCCATCGTAGTATCAAACATTATTGGAAAGACTCAGAGTTACGAACTTATTTGGCCATTCTCGGTGTTATCTCGGTCGTGACATCCAGTTATCTGTATTTCAGTGGTACCTTTGATAATTTGTGGACTGCGGTCCATCAAGGTGTTTTCCAGACAGTATCTATTGGCACGACTGCTGGTTATACCACTACAGATTATTACCTATGGCCTGGTTTCTTACCTATCCTGTTATTGATGGCAAGTTATATCGGTGGCTGTGCTTTTTCTACGGGTGGCGGCATCAAAGTCATCCGTATTATGTTGCTGTTTAAGCAGGGCTACCGTGAAGTATTACGTCTGATTCACCCTAATGCGGTCTTTGCCATTAAGGTGAATGGTAAAGCCCTACCTGCGAAAGTGGTTGGCGCGGTATGGGGCTTTTTTGCTATGTATGTGTTCTGTTTCAGTATCATGCATTTGTTTTTAATGTCGACCGGACTCGATGTGGTCACGTCATTCTCGGCAGTAACTGCCTGTCTAAATAATCTGGGACCTGGTCTGGGTGAAGTTGGTGCCAACTTTGGTGATATCAATGCTCCATCTAAATGGGTTCTGGCTATGGCTATGTTATTGGGACGTCTGGAAATATTTACATTACTTGTCGTATTAACCCCTGCATTTTGGCGTCGTTAGCTTTGGATGTGCAGAAAAAATGGGATGCCATATATTCAAAGCAAGATGCTGAACATGCAGTGTCAACTGTTTCACTGGTATTAGAGCAAAATCAACATTTATTGCCGATAACCGGGCTAGCACTGGATCTGGCTTGTGGCCTTGGGGCGAATAGTCTTTTTCTGAGTGAAAAAGGCTTGAAGGTTCACAGTTGGGATATCTCAGCCGTTGCTATTTATCAACTAGATAAAATGGCCTTAAAAAGAAATGCTGACATTCACACCCAACAGCGTGATGTTATCGCTAATCCGCCTGAAGCCAATCTTTATGATGTCATTGTGGTGTCTCATTTTTTGGACAGGGACCTGACGGCAAAGATCATATCGGCGCTCAAACCTGGAGGCATATTGTTTTACCAGACTTTCTGCCTTGATAAGGTCAATGATAGCGGACCTAGCAATCCCGCTTTTTTATTGGCAGATAATGAGTTGCTTAGACTATTTAACGCGCTTAAAGTAAGAGTTTACCGTGAGGAAGCCTTGATTGGACAATGTGATTTAGGTTGGCGAAATCAAGCCATGCTGGTGGCTGAGAAAGTATAAACATAATTTATTATAAATAAACTTGCCTGAAGTCGGGTTGATCTATAAAATAACGCGGTTCTAAAGCTCGTAACCTTATGGTTACAGCAAGATTTTTGCAAACACACATTAACGAGTACAGATATGAAAGCGGATATCCATCCAGATTACACCGAGATCAATGTTACCTGTAGCTGCGGTAACACCTTTAAAACTCGCTCTACACGCACTTCAGACTTGACTCTGGATGTGTGTTCAGAATGCCACCCGTTCTACACTGGCAAACAAAAAATGTTAGACACGGCGGGTCGTGTTGATAAATTCCGTCAGAAATACGGTAAATAATCTGTCGGAACCACAGAATGGTTTGAATTATGATTGACGTATTAGTAAAAGCTAGTACAAGTCACGACAGAATACGAAGCCTCTGCTTAATCGCAGGGGCTTTGTTGTTTCTGGGGCTTGGTGGTTGTGCAACAAACCCGGTAACCGGGGATCAAAACTTCGTCATGTTTGGCGAAGATTCTGAACTGCAAATGGGCAGAGAAAACCATCCCAAAATCATTGCAGAATATGGTCGCTACGATGACGAACAACTGCAACGTTATGTGCAGGGAGTTGGAGAAAAGCTGGCTGCTGTCAGTCACCGTACAGATCTGGTCTACCGATTTACGGTATTAGACTCTCCTGTTATTAATGCGTTTGCTTTGCCGGGGGGGTATATCTATATCACTCGTGGGCTGATGGCATACCTGAACTCTGAAGCAGAACTTGCGGCAGTACTTGGCCATGAAATTGGTCATGTCACAGCCAGACATGGTGTCAGACAACAGAGTGCGGCGCAGGCTGCCAATATTGGTTACACACTTGGGTCATTATTGATACCTGAGCTGCGCAACGCTGGTTCTCAAAATATATTCAACATGCTGGGCGGTGCATTATTGAGTGGGTATGGTCGCGAGCATGAGCTTGAGTCAGATCGCTTGGGTGCTGAATATCTGGCTAGAGCTGGCTATGATCCGAGCGCGATGATTGATGTGATTTCTGTGTTAAAAAACCAGGAAATATTTGCTGCTGCTGAAGCCAAGAAGCAAGGACGTGACTATCAAGGCTATCATGGCCTGTTTGCCAGTCATCCAGATAACGATACGCGTTTACAGGAAGTGGTGGCTGCTGCTGGTAAAAATAAACTAGCTGATGGCCGGATTGAGAAAGCGGCCTACTTGGAACATATTGCTGGCATGACATTTGGCGATAGTGAGGACCAAGGCATACGATCTGAGAATCATTTTTACCATCTATCTATGAACTTTGCCGTTGATTTTCCTGAGAAGTGGCATATCAACAATAACCCTGACAGTTTGCAAGCGATTGCTCCTGATGGCGAAGCGGTGATAGAGATGGGAGCGGCAGATTTGAATCGTCAGTTATCACCTGAGCAATTTATCAAGCAGCGGTTAAAAATCACGACGATCCGATCTGGCCAGGCTTTTGAAAGTCATGGATTATCAGGTTATACCGGTATTGCTTTAAGTCAGAATAAAACGATCAGGGTTGGGGTGGTATACCTGAATGACAAAGCCTTTATTTTCTTTGGCGGTACTGAAAGTAGCAATATGTTTAGCAGCTATGATCCGGCTTTTCTGACAACGATTAAAAGCTTACATCGTTTAAGAGATGATGAAGTGAAACTAGCCCAGGAATTAAAAATTCAAATTGTGAAGGTGGGTAAAAGTGATAACTATGCTGCGTGGGCAAAACAGAGCAGAATCAGTAATAGCCCAATCGAGCAATTGCGTTTACTCAATGGTGATTACCCGGACGGCGAATTACAGCCCGGGCAGTTAGTAAAACAAGTTCGGTAAATCAGAATAGTTCAATTACCGGTGACGAGCCGCTATCACCTTGTCCTGATAGCGGTGCCATCCGCTTCGGTACATACTCTTCTCTGAAGGTTTCGTATATTGCATCCGTTGCTTCTGGTCTGGCGAGCAAACCCGTGGCAGGATCAATTCTCACTGTCACCATACCCACTGGTGGTTCCAGAGGAGATTCTGGCATACCTTCCAGAGCGACCTTCATAAAGTCTATCCACATAGGCAGGGCAGCACGTCCACCCGTTTCATAACGCCCCAAGGAGCGTGGGTTATCAAATCCTACCCAGGCTACAGCGACCAGTTCCGGATGGAAACCATTAAACCAGGCATCTACCTGATCATTAGTTGTTCCTGTCTTTCCTGCGAGATCATTCCGTCCAAGACTCATCGCTTTACGCCCCGTGCCGTGTTTAACGACATCACGCAATAGACTGTTCATGATGTAATTATTCTGTGGTGTCATGATGCGTTGCGCGGCATGGAACTCATCATTATCATCATTAGAGGCATCCAATAAACAGGTTTCACACACGGTATCTGGCGTGGCCTGCATCACAATCTTTCCTGAAGCATCTTCAACGCGTTGAATAATGTAAGGTTCGACTCTATAGCCGCCATTAGCCAGTGATGAATAGGCACGAGCCATATCCCAAGGTGCTGCACTGCCACTACCTAATGCTAAAGATAGATTTTTGTGCATCATGCCCGGTTTAAATCCAAACCGCTCTGCATACTCAACAGCATAGTCTGCGCCGATATCACGCAGCAAGCGGATAGAAACCAGGTTGCGAGAATGAATTAAGGCTTCTCTTAAGCGCGTGGGACCAAAGAATTTGCCGCTGTAGTTTTGTGGGCGCCAGACATTCTCTAAGCCAGGATCATCAAATACGACTGGCGCATCATTGACGATGGTAGCGGCGGTGTAGCCTTTTTCCAGTGCGGCAGAATATATAAACGGCTTAAATCCAGAGCCAGGTTGACGACGAGATTGAGTCACCCGGTTAAACTTATTATTGAAGAAGTCAAAACCACCATTCAAAGCGGTGACAGCGCCATCATACGGTGCAATTGCTACCAGTGCGCCCTGTGCCTCGGGTAACTCAGCCAGCTCCCAGTTCGAACTGGTTAATTGTTCAACTCGAATAATGTCACCGGCCTTAATCGCATCGGTGATTTTCTTTGGCACAGCGCCTCGGCTATTGGTACTCAGTTTTTTCTGAGCCCATTTCACCGCATTGAGTGGTAAATGTGCGTAACCCCAGTTCCTGATGTATAACTCAGCTTTTTCGTCAGTGGTTTCAATCACAAGGGCTGTTTTTAGTGGACCAATATTGTCGTAGTCTTTCAGAATTTTATCGAGAGCTGCTCGATCTGATAGGTCCTCTGGTAAAGCTATATTGGTGACTGGACCGCGATAACCATGTCGACGATCGTAGTCTAACAGTGCAGTCTGTATGGCTTTATTAGCAGCTTGTTGATGCTTGGCACGAATTGTTGTGTAGACATTAAAGCCATTGGTATAGGCTTCTTCACCAAACTTGGCGATTAGGTCTGTACGTACCATTTCTGAAACGTAAGGGGCATATACTTTGATTTCCGGACCGTGATAGCTTGCCGTAACGGGTGCTTGTATAGCCTGATCGTAATCTTCTTTTTTGATAAAACCCACTTCCCACATACGGCGTAAAACATAATTGCGTCTGATAGTGGCTCGTTCTGGGTTTGCAATAGGGTTGTATGCTGAAGGTGCTTTGGGTAAACCGGCGATCATGGCCATTTCTGATAAAGATAATTTATCTAGTGGTTTGCCGTAATAGACATTAGCCGCTGCGCCAACACCGTAGGCGCGGTTGCCTAAATATATCTTATTCAGATAGAGCGATAAAATGTCTTCTTTGGATAAAACTTTCTCAATTTCAAGGGCGAGAATAATTTCATTTAATTTTCTTAAATACGTTTTTTCATTAGATAAGAAAAAATTGCGCGCAACCTGCATAGTAATCGTACTACCACCTTGCGATTTTTCCCCTGTCACTAACAAAGAATAAGCCGCGCGGATAATACCTTGATAATCAACACCAGGATGTTGGTAGAAGCGATCATCTTCCGCCGCTAGAAAAGCATCAGCAAGCGATTTCGGGATTTCATTGTACTCAACAGGGATACGTCTTTTTTCACCAAATTCGGCCATTAACAGGCCTTCAGAACTGAAAATCCGTAGCGGGATTTGTAACTGTGTTTCCTTGAGGGTATTGGTGTCTGGCAGTTTCGGCGCCAAAAAGAAATAGACAACGCCGACGGCGATAAGTGTCAACAACGCTAGAATTAAAATAAGCTTTGTAGTGAAACGAATAAATCGATGCATGTAGACTTGGCTGTTATGTAAGAAATGATGTGAAAGTATATATTGAGTCACAAATAATAACAGTGAGAGAGTTCAAATCACTAGTTTTATTGATATATTTAGGTTGACAACCCCAATAATCTTAATAAACTACTTTAAGTAAGAGTGCTAAGTGGGCTTATGCAATTGAATCAACGGGAATTGAGGCGATAAATGTTCGGACGAAAAAAATCCCCTTTGCTAGGAATAGATATCAGTTCTTCGGTAGTAAAGGTATTAGAACTGAGCAAAAAAGGTGAGAAGTACACTGTCGAGTCATATTCCGTTGAGCCATTGCCTGTTAATGCCGTGGTGGAAAGCCGCATTGAAAATAGAGATGAGGTCGCTGGAGCGATTAGACGAGCAGTCAAACGTTCCGGTACCAAAGCCAAAGAAGCCGCTGTTGCCGTGTCTGCGAATTCTGCCATTAGCAAAATCGTTTCTTTCCCTGCTTCATTATCAGAACGTGAGTTAGAAGAAAACGTATTAATGGAAGCAGAAAATTATATTCCTTATCCGCTGGATGAAGTACGTTTGGACTTTGAGATATTAGGTCCTTCAGCTGCTGATGTTGAGGCTGTGGATGTGTTGCTGGCTGCTTCCCGACGTGAAAATGTAGACGTACGTACCGAAGTCGTAGAAAAAGCGGGCTTAAAGCCAAGGCTGGTCGATGTTGAAGCGTACACCATGGAAAATGCTTTCGAGTTAATCGCGCGTCAATTACCACATCATGGACAGGGATTAACTGTTGCTGTAGCGGATGTGGGGGCCACCTTAACGACCTTACATGTTTTAGTCGATGGCAAGATTGTATTTACTCGGGAACAAACTTTTGGTGGCAGGATGTTAACCGAGGATATTGAGCGCCATTATGGTATGTCATACCAGGAGGCCGGACGTGCTAAAAAGGATGGCAGTTTACCCGACGACTATGGCCCAAAAGTGCTTGAGCCATTTAAACGTTCGATGGCCATGACCGTCACGAGAGCATTACAGTTTTTCTTTTCCGCGTCGACACAGTACCAGTCTATTGATCATATTATCTTGGCTGGAGGCTGCGCATCTATCAATGGTATCGATACGATGATTGAAGAAGAAACGGGTACTTCAACCTCTATTGCTAATCCCTTTGCTGAAATGATTCTTGGTTCACGAGTGAAGATTCAGGCATTGAGTAATGATGCTCCCTCGATGATGATTGCTTGCGGCTTGGCAATGAGGAGTTTTGACTGATGGC
>NZ_DIAC01000096.1:12594-26186 GCF_002414625.1 Methylophaga sp. UBA5088
TGAGGAGTTTTGACTGATGGCACATATCAATTTACTGCCATGGCGTGAAGAACGAAGAGAAGAGCGGCAGAAACAGTTTTATTTAGCGATGGGCGCGACTTTTTTGTTTGCAGCCCTTATTTTTTATCTTGTAATGAGTTATGCCGATAGCTTGATTAGCGAGCAAAATCAAAGAAATACCTTATTACAAACAGAAATCGCCAAGTTAGATATCAAGATCAAAGAAATTCAAGATCTGGAGCAACAGAAAAAACGCCTGCTAGCACGTATGCAGGTTATTCAAGATCTACAGGAAAGCCGTCCTAAAGTGGTTAAAGTCTTCGATTCCATTGCTCGAGTCGTGCCTGAAGGCATCCATTTGGAAAAAGTGGTACGGACAGGGAACACCATCACATTCAGTGGCACAGCAGAATCCAATGCCCGAGTATCTGTGTTCATGCGCCAACTAGATGAAAATCCGGAATACGGCGAATCTCGTTTACAAGTCATCAAACGCACATCCAGCAACAACAATGCAATTAGACAGTTTACGGTGGAAGTAAACGAATCAACTGATGCTACTCAGGAGGATAAATAATGGATCTCTCCTCTATCAATGAATTGGATTTTAATGAAAGTGGTGAGTGGCCAACGCCGATAAAAATTATTGCTGGTGTTTTGATATGCCTGTTGGTCTGGGCAGGAGGCTATTACTTCATATTGAAAGATAAGCAGGCAGAATTGACAAAGCTTGAACAGAAAGAAGTGGAGCTCAAACAAATTTTTGAGATTAAACAAGCTAAAGCTGTCAATCTTGAAGCTTACAAAGAGCAATTAGCTGAAATGCGCGTGATGTTCTCTTCCATGCTTGAGCAGTTACCTAAGAAAAGCGAAGTACCAGATTTACTCGTGGATATCACCCGAACAGGGTTGATAAACGGCTTGGAGTTTGAGTTATTCAAACCTGAAGGTGAAAGACCTGTAGATTTTTATGCTGAACTGCCGATACAAATGACGGTAACCGGTACCTATCATCAATTTGGCGAGTTTGTCAGTGGGGTAGCATCGTTACCACGAATTGTCACGCTTCATGACATCAGTATGGGGCCTATGAGTCAGGCAACAGGTAAGATGACAATGAATGTTACCGCCAAAACATATCGTTATTTTGATGATGATAAATAGAGTGACAATGAATATGAAAACAATTCACACATCATCAAAAGCCTTATTAAACGTAATCGGTACTCTATTAGTGATGTTGTCTTTGACTGCATGTGATCAGGATAAAGCTGACTTAACCGTGTATATCGCCGAGGTAAAAAGTCAACAGAAATCAGATATAGAACCGATACCTGTCATGAAGCCTTATGAAAAATTTGCTTATGCAGCGTCAAGTTTACGTGATCCGTTTATTCCTACTGTTATTGATGTACCACAACCTGCACCAGAACCTGTCATAGATAATGGTATTCGCCCTGATGAAAACAGACGAAAAGAAGTGTTAGAGTTTTTTGACTTATCTCAGTTGCAGTATGTTGGTACGTTAGAGCAAGAGCAGGTCTGGGCACTTGTTAGAGCACCTGACGGTGTTATTCACCGTGTGCAAACAGGCAATTACATGGGGCAGAATAACGGTAAGATTATGGAAATCAGCGACTCAAAGCTGATTCTCAAGGAAATCGTTCCTCAGGGCGGTGGTGGATATATTGAACGAGAGACTTCCGTTCCAGCGGTAGAGGTAAACTAGTCAATGAAAATGATGAGAGATCAAAAAGTCATGGATACACAGCAATCATTAGAAACCAAATCCAGCTGGAGCGTTAGATTGAAACATCATTTATTCTGGCTAACTGCTCTATTTGTAGCTAATACCGCTGCTGCGACAGATATAACTGCTGTGGATTTCAGTGCGTTGCCTGGTGATAAAGCGAAGATCCTGGTCCAGTTCTCGGATGATTTTCCTGAGCCACACAGCTTTTCAACTGATGACCCAGCTCGCATTGTGATTGATTTTGCTGGAGTAAAAAATGCACTCCCACAAAGAGTGAAACAGGTGAATGTTGGCGTCACCAAAAGCATTGCGGCTGTAGAAGCTGGTGACCGCACACGAATGGTTATCAACTTACTGCAAAAAGTGCCATACACCATTACACGAAACAATCGTCAGATGACTATCAGTATCGATAGTGCCAATGTAGCGAAAAATAAAACATCTACCGGTTCTGCATTAAACAGCGTCAAGGATATTGATTTTCGACGTGGAGACGATGGACAGGCACGTTTAGTATTAAAACTAGCCAATGACAACGCAACCATGGATGTGAAACAACAACGTGGAGATATTGTTGTCGATTTGAATAATGTGTCTTTGCCGGAAAATCTTCATCGCCGCCTAGATGTGATGGACTTTGCTACGCCCGTTCAATTCATCGATACAGAAAGTAAGGACGGCGGCACGCAGTTAACGCTGACTACAAAAGGCAAATATGAGCACCTTGCCTATCAATCTGAAAATACATTAGTGGTTGAAGTAAAACCTGTTGCCGATGACGAGTTGAAAAAAGGTGGGCGCAATGAGTTTGGTTATACTGGCGAAAAACTCTCACTCAACTTCCAGAATATTGAAGTGCGGGCTGTACTTCAGCTTTTAGCTGATTTTACAGGCATGAACCTCGTTACCAGTGACACCGTGACTGGCAACCTGACTCTACGTCTAAAAAATGTTCCCTGGGATCAAGCTCTGGATATCATCTTAAAAACGAAAGGCCTTGCCATGAGACAAAATGGCAATGTGATGTTAGTTGCACCAGCTTCAGAAATCGCCGCCAGAGAGAAACAAGAACTGGAAGCTCAAAAACAACTTGTTGAGTTAGAGCCACTGTATACGGAGATTAAAGAAATCAAGTTTGCTAAAGCCGATGAGCTGGCAACCTTGTTACAAGGTGACGGTAAAGAATCGGGTTTCTTATCTGCCCGAGGTAATATTACGATTGATGCCAGAACTAATTCTCTGTTAATTCGTGATACGGCAAAAGGTCTGACTGAAATCAGTCAAGTCATTGAACAATTAGACAAACCTGTCAGACAAGTATTAATCGAGTCACGTATTGTTATTGCAAACAATGACTTTGAGAATGAATTAGGTGTTCGTTTTGGGGCGTCTGGTCGTAGCCGAACCTTGGGTGTGGGTACGTCTGGCTCATTAGATGGCTTGACCGTGACTGATGGTGTGAGTAATCCAAACTTGGTCACACCCGCAACCGGCACACGAACATTAGGTCAGGATTTAAATGTGAACCTTCCTGTGACAGATGCTTCTGGCACCATAGGACTTGCTTTAACAAAACTTCCACTAGGAATGATACTAGAGCTTGAATTATCAGCCATGGAGACCGAAGGTAAAGGTGAGGTTATTTCTTCACCACGAGTGATTACCTCTAACCAAAAGCAAGCTACCATTGAGCAAGGGACAGAAATACCGTATCAGGAAGCAACATCAAGCGGCGCAACGAATGTGTCGTTCAAAGAGGCCGTGCTGAAGCTGGATGTGACACCTCAAATTACACCTGATGATCGTATTGTGATGGACTTAGAAGTCAGCAAGGATGCCGTTGGTAGTTTATTCAATGGTATTCCGAGTATTGATACCCGTAAAGTTCAGACACAAGTCTTAGTTGACAATGGTGAAACAGTAGTTTTGGGTGGGATTTATGAACAAACAAAATCTGACACGGTAGAGCGTGTCCCGTTTTTTGGTGATTTACCTTACGTTGGCTTTATGTTCAGAAATACGAATAAAACAGATTCAAAACGTGAATTACTGGTTTTCATCACACCTAAAATTGTAAAAGAAGGATTTCAATACTGAAATCAGTCATTATCGGTTAAAATGAAAAAGCCGGATCGTATGTGATCCGGCTTTTTTGTCATCAGCATTTGGATTAAACCACTTTGAGTTTAGGAAATATATTTCTTGTTGGGCCGATGGGCGCAGGTAAATCTACAATAGGTAGACAGCTTGCAAAAGCTCTACACAGGAAGTTTTACGATAGCGATAAAGTTATTGAAAAGCGAACAGGTGTGTCTATTTCCTGGATATTTGAAATGGAAGGGGAATCTGGCTTTAGAGACAGAGAATCAAAAGCGATTGATGAATTAACTGATTTGAAGAAGGTCGTTGTGGCTACTGGTGGCGGTGCGGTTTTGTCTGAACAAAATCGTCAATGGCTTAAAACGCGTGGCCAGGTTATTTATTTATCTGCATCGGCAGAGCAATTATATCGACGTACAGCCAGAGATAAAAAACGTCCCTTATTACAAAACACCGATAGACGTAAGCAAATTGAAAACTTACTCTCAATTCGAGATCCTCTCTATCGTGATGTGGCTGATATTATTGTAAAAACAGGTGAGCAATCTGTTCAGCATACCGTCAATGAAGTGATTCGTAAGCTGAAAGAATTAGACAAAAAAAGTGAAACGCATGAAAACGCTACAGGTTGAATTAGCAGAACGCAGTTATCCCATTTATATCGGGACTGAGTTATTGTCACAGAAAGAGTTGCTAAGCAAGCATATCAAACGTCGCGAAGTCGTGATTGTGACGAATGAGACCATTGCACCTTTATACCTTGAGAAAGTGAGTGCTTTACTGACAGAGTTTAAGTGTGAGTCTGTCATTTTGCCAGATGGTGAGTCGTATAAAACTCTCGAGGTAATGAATCAGATTTTTGATAAGTTACTCTCGGAGCAGTTCTCAAGGCAAGTGACATTGATTGCACTTGGAGGGGGCGTTATCGGTGACATGACAGGGTTTGCTGCGGCATGTTATCAACGGGGTGTACCATTTATCCAAATACCCACCACCTTGTTATCACAAGTTGACTCTTCCGTGGGCGGAAAGACTGCGGTGAATCATGCTTTGGGTAAGAACATGATTGGCGCGTTTTATCAGCCGCAATGTGTCATTGCTGATACCAACACACTCAATACCCTGGATGATAGACAATTAGCTTCCGGTATAGCGGAAGTCATCAAATATGGCTTGATTAATGATTTGGCTTTTTTTGAATGGCTGGAAAACAATATTTCAGAGTTAAAGCAGCGTGATCCAAAGGCATTAGCCTATGCTATCGAGCGTTCATGTCAGGATAAGGCTGATATTGTTGCTAAAGACGAGACTGAGCAAGACGTTCGTGCATTATTAAATTTAGGTCATACTTTTGGTCATGCTATTGAAACGGGCATGGGCTATGGCAATTGGTTGCATGGCGAAGCGATTGCAACCGGGATGTTAATGGCGGCTGACTTGTCAGCAAGACAAGGTTGGATGTCAACTGAGGATGTTGCACGTATACGAGATTTATTCATTGCTGCAGGGCTACCAGTTGATGGGCCACAACAAATGTCTTCTGACGACTTTATGTCATTAATGTCAGTTGATAAAAAGGTCCAGGATGGAGTCATTCGCCTGGTGTTATTGAAAGGCATTGGCAAAGCGATTATCAGTGATAATTATGATGCAGATAAACTGCGTGAAACACTGATGGCATTTCAAAAAGAACTATAGGTGCTGAATGAGTGATATTGCTGCAACAGCGCCAGAGCCAGCATATATCACTAAGCTGGCTTTACGTCATCTTCCTTTCTCTGAGGTAAAAGAGACGCAAGACTTTTTCGATGGCCGCTATATCAAGCAACGACGTTTACTGATATTACATTTATTAAGATCCACTACTACTCCCATTCTGTTGCAGGCAGATTCAGGGGCAGGTAAGACAACGTTATTACAGCAACTACAGCGCCAGGCACCATCTGATATACGGTTTTACAGCTGGCAGAAAAATGTGTCAGCTGCTGAGCAGTATCAAAGCATGTTAAAAATATTAGCGACTGAAACGGCTTCGACACGAGATGAAACAGCGCTAGCGAATATTCTGAAAGAGCGGCTCAGTCATCTAAAAAAACTCAACATTACTCCTGTCTTACTGGTTGACGATGTGCACTTATTGACGGACGTTGAGCAGCAAGTCTTACAAGTCTGTCTTAGCTGGCAAGATGAGCAGCAACAGCCAGTCATGCAAGCTGTCTTAGCAATGACGGCAGAAACAGCCTTTACGGTTATTCCCACGCAATGGATGGATTTACCTCCATTAGAGCTTATTGAAACAGAAGCGTATTTATTACATCGCTTGAAATACGCTGGACTTCAGGGGGATAGCCCTTTCACCCAAAAAGAGATTCAATATTTAAGTAAGGCATCAGCAGGAAATCTGGCAAAACTGAATGCCTTGGCGCATCAGCAATTATTAGGCATTAAAGCCAAAAAGTGGCGTACCAGACCTTCTATCAGACTTGGAAACGTCCATTGGCTAAGATGGGGTGGAGGGCTTTCGCTGGCCATTGTTATTCTGCTTATACTAAGTTTTCAGAATCAAATTAATGAATGGATTACAGCCTCTACCACATCTGAAAATCATCTCGATTTGCCCGAAGATATTACAACCGAAGATGAGAAGCTGGCCACGGTTATTGTTGGGGATGAGCAAGAAAAAGCAGCAGAAATGCTATCGGAACGTGAAAAGTTAGAAGCGCTACTTGCTGAAATTCCTCCTCCAGCGTCTCAGGAAAGTGAGGCTCCAAAGGCCATAGAGCCAGATCCATCCAATGCGCCTGTTCCTCAGCAACTTCCTGAGCCTGAAGAACAACCCCTCGCCGAGATATCAGTGGAAGAGCTGTCAGGGCAAAATACCAGTCAGGAATCACGTCAGGAAGCTACAGATAAAGCTGATGAGGATATGCTGAGCGCTGTTCACCAAAGAGACTGGATTCTGTCTCGTCCAGAAAAAAGCTATACATTCCAATTAATGGGATCGTGGGAAGATAAAGAAGTCGATGACTTTATCAAGGAGCATGGGCTGAAAGGCGATGTTGCCCGCTTCACCAGCTTACGCGAGAATAAACCATGGCATGTGCTTATTTATGGTGTTTATCCATCTAAGCAAGCAGCCCTAAAAGCCAGTAATCAGTGGTCTGGTGCCATGAATAATTTGCCAACCTGGTTACGTCGATTTGATAGTGTACAAAAACAAATCAAAGAAAAGGGCGTAGCACCCTAAGAATATTGTCTGCGCTTGTATCGAGTCCTGCAAAAACAACACGATAATACAACGTTTGATTTAATTTAATAGTAGAAATGGTGCCATTTTTAATTAATGATGTTAAATCATGATCCTGATTGAGTTTGAAGCAGACAATACCTGTCCCATGATTGATCACTTTACACTTAGCTTGTTCAAGTGCTTCGGCAAAATGTGCCGCTTGTGCAAGACGATAAGCCATTTTTTCAATAAACCATGTTTTGCCCAGCAGCTTCCAGTTTAACCATAAGGGAAGAAAAACCTCTCCTCCATAAGAACCACCAATGGTCATCTCGGGCGGCTCTGATAGGTAATCAATCGCACTCATCAATTCTGGGGCTTGATGGCTAAATAAAAGACTGCATGGTCTAGGTTGGAATAATGCTTTATGGGGGTCGAAACTCAAGCTATCGACTTTCGATATGAGTTGTTTAAGCTCATTAGCTTGTAAAAGCATAAAGCCTCCCCAGGCGCCATCCACGTGTAACCATGAGTCATATTTAGCCGCAATTGCTGTTATCTCTCCGATGGGATCGACAGCCCCTGTGGCTGTGGTTCCCATATTAGCAATAATGGCCAGTGGTGCAGTCTCTACACATTTTTTTTCTAATGAGGCGAGGTGGATTTGTTGACGCTCGTTACATGGAATTACTTCAAAAGTGATACCGAGAATATCACAAGCTTTGGCTATGGAATAATGGCACGCTTCACTGCCATAAATCACGTTTTTATTAGTGTCTGACTGGTTTCTCGCCCGCCATAAAGCCTGTAGATTTGAGAATGTTCCACCATGAGTAAATTGGGTGTAAGTAAATCCAAACTCTTCTGCCAGAGTGAAACGAAGCTCTGTTTCAGCTTGTTTGAGTTTGGGGTACAGCTCAGGAGATAACAGATTGCCATGATGGTGCAATGCCAACTGCATGCCTAACTGACTGTATGGTGCCAGATCAGGTGTCATATGAGCTGCCCAACATCCTTTCTGAAAGCGACTGGCCTCTTCGACAAGATCCTGATAACTAATATCAGACGAAAGCTTTTCCCGTGCATTACCTGCTTGTGCTGTCTTGTTTATTCCATCCTCAGCATCGTAGTTATGTTTCATATTTGTTCATTGCAGTACAAGACCTTTGTCGGGAAACAAGGCTTGCTGTTGGAAGTGAAACAGGCGTGTCATAACGGGCTGTTGATGGAATAAGGGCAGAAAGCCACTGTCCAGGACATTATGATTAATTAAAGATTTGATCTGACTAGAAATAACGGTACTGCGTTTGATGATGCTGAGCTCATCCGCCTTGAGTGACTGACTTAGCCACAAGGCCATACTATCTGAAGTAATATTCCAGCTATGTTTTAACTCTGCTACAGACAACACTCTATGATCAGGAAGCCATATATATAAACCATTTTTCAACAGCGTTGTCTGTTGCTCACCTGGGTAGTAGAAAGGGCGACAATTCGGTGCTAGATCTTTTATTAATAAACCAAATTGTGACATGGCTAAGATGGCCATATGGTGTGCTGTCGCATCACTAAAGCGGTGTAAACGTTGTGCATGCCGAACTTCATCAGCAAAAGGGCCACCGCCAGGTACGATAATCACGGTTTCGTATTCACTGGCTCGGCTTAATAATGTTAGCCATTGCTTAAGTTCTGGTGTATGAAAAAGGCTGCCACCCAGTTTAATAATTCGCATATTATTGTAGAAATTGAATTAGGTTAATCATTGCTGCTGCTTTATCATGCACTTCCTGGTATTCCTCATCTGCATCAGAGTCTGCCACAATTCCGCCACCAGCCCAGAATCTTAGACGATTATCACTGAATACCATGGTGCGAATAGTAATGTTAGTATCCATATTACCATCAAAACCAATATAGCCGATGCTTCCACAGTAGACACCGCGACGTTGGGGTTCAAGCTCTTCTATAATTTCCATTGCTCGTAGTTTTGGCGCGCCAGTTATAGAGCCGCCAGGGAAACATGCTCTGAGTAAAGTCACCGCTGACTCTGTCTTGGCCAAGGTACCTGTAATCGTGCTCACGAGGTGGTGGACAGTGGCAAAGCTCTCCAATGCAAAAGGGTGAGGGACCTGAATACTTCCCGGTTCACAAACCTTACCAATATCATTCCTGAGCAGGTCAACAATCATTAAGTTCTCTGCACGATCTTTTAGGCTGTTTTGAAGTGACTCAGCAAGCAATCGATCTTTTTCAGGATTATGGCGATCGCGAGGTCTTGTTCCCTTGATAGGCTTTGTTTCTACCCGTGTTCCCTCAACACGCAATAAGCGTTCAGGTGAAGAGCTTAATACAGAGACGGTACCCGTATCAAAATAGGCTGAAAAGGGCGCTGAATTTTGTTTTCTTAAAGCCTGATATGCTAACCATGAATCACCTTCAGCATTAACTTCAAACCGTTTTGCCAGATTAACCTGATAACAATCGCCTTCAGTAATGTAGGTTTTTATTTTTTTGAAAGCTGACTTATACGATGCCGTATCGAAGTTACTTGTCAATGGACTGGTGATATTGAATGTTCTTGTTTGCTTGTCTGGTGAAGAGTTTAAGGTTTTGAGCAAGTCTGACCATCTATCCTCTGTGTGAGGAGCAAGACCATGACTGACCAGCCAGCTTCGTTTTAACTTGTGATCAACGACGACTGCCCAGTCATAAATGCCCACTGCCATGTCTGGAATCTGTTCAGCATCTTCAGCCACTGTTGGTAGTGTCTCCAGATAGCGACCTAAATCATAAGCAAAGTAGCCAATCGCACCACCGGTAAAAGGTAATGATGTTGTGTCTTGTTTGTAGCGCTGTAAAAGATCATTGAGCAGTAGAAAGGGGTCGGATGTCACCGTTTTTTTATTCTGACTCTCTGAGATCACTGTTCTGCCATCAGTCGTTTCTAATGTCATAAATGGGGCAGCAGCCAGAATGTCAAAGCGGCCAATATCGGGTGAAGTATTGGCACTATCCAGCATCACTGGCCAAGGAAAGTGACGGATACGGCAAAAAAGCTCAGCGCTATCTTCAAGATAAGGGAGTTCAGTGGTTAAACGTGGGTATTCAGAGTTCATCATGTTATTTTACGATAACTGCTGTGCAGCAAGAAGCGCTAATGCCGTAGCGGGAGCATAGGATGCAGCATCAGGATGATGCTGACAGAAGGCAGCATAATCCACATAAGGGCGATTGAGTCGTGATGCGCATTTCTCGACGATGAATTGACCAATTCCGGCACCTATAATCGGACTTGATGGTTGCCAATCAGGAAATTGACTTAATACTTGATAGCAGCCATTAAGGATCTGTTGCATTTGCTTCTCAGCAAAATAAGCGGCTACATTTTGCCATTGTGCGTCGGTGGCATCACGGGCGTCAGAGCCCAACATTCTGGCTAACCGTTGTTGGCTATGCATTTGAGTCCATGGCTGGCCATCAGCACTACTATCTTGAATATCGCTCTCATTGAGTTGATTCAATATCAGCCAGATATCAGCACTACTGGCAAACCATTCTGCAGCCAGGGAAACCCGATTGCCGTGTAATGGGGCAGCATCACTTATCGCCATTAACGGTGTTCGTATCGCACCGGTATAGACCAGCTCGCCCGAGCATTGTCGTCCATAATCGGTTGTGGCTGCTGCCGAAACTTGGTGACGATCAATCGCAATGATATCGCAGGTCGTGCTGCCGATATCAATGAATAACCCCTGTTCAATATGTTGAGCAGCAAGAAATGCACTTGCTTGCCAGTTCATTGAAGCAATATTCTGCCATTGCTCAATCGCTTGATTTTTTGTTAGCCAAGTTGCCTGACCAGCAAAGAAACGCACGTCACTGTTATTGAGGTGAGCGTCAATAGTTTCGACAATCGCTTTCACTCCTTCTTGGCGATCAGGGAAGGCATCTACGAGTTCTCCTGTCATGGTAATGTAATGACCAGCCGTAGCTTTGGGTAATAGAGTAAGGGCAGATCTGATGCTTTCATTCAGGGCATCAATGCCTTTCCATAAGGCGCAGGGGAGTTGAAAGACATGTAGTAAATTTCCCGTTGCATCAGCATAAGCCACTTTAAGATGTGCGCCACCAATATCCCAACCGCAAAATGCCATATTAGTTTGTGTTGTCATGGTTGAGTGCTTGTATGTGTGTATTCAATAATCTTGCAGGATTTGTTTGGCTTCGCATGGCTGGTTCTGCATAGGTTGTGGTCAGTCGCGGATTGACTTCTACTACATAAATGACGTTGTCAGTTTTGATAAGATCAACACCAACGAAGCCCCATAGCCCTGGGATTGCCATACGAATCTGTTCAGCGATTTCTTGTGCTTTCTCAATGGACAGCATATCAAATCGTTGGGCTTCAAATGCGTCTAAGTGCAGCTGTTGCTGATGTTTTTTTACATGCTGAATATTGACGGATAGTAAGTGAGACTTTTCACCTGTCATAAACAGACTCAAGCTTAGGCTGTCACCGTAAATATATGGCTGAACAATAAACCGGTCTTTGTTTAAGGTTAAAAGCTGATGTCTGGCATCAATACTGTTGTATACATACGTGTCCTCACAGCCGGCACCATCTATGGGTTTTAAGACCCACTGATGGTGATCATGATGATCTTTGCAAAGCCATTCATCGGCTGTGAAGGTGACAGGTGTCTTTATCTGATAAGCTTTAAATTGCTGATAAGTTCGGTATTTATCAGTACATAAAAGAATAGCCTCAGTACGGCAATTAAGGATGGTTTTGGATTGTTGTTCGAGACTTTGTATTAAATCAAACAATATCAAATCCGTTTCAGGCGCGATAATGAGAAACAGGTCATAGCGTTGCTGGCATTGTAACCAAGTCTGATTGAATTGCTTCTTAGTTTGGATGGGGTAGGTGGTTATACGTTCTGTTGAGAAGGGTAAAGCAGGAAGTCGCTCATCTCGCATAATGGCGATGAGATGACCATATGCCTGTAAATCCTGACAAATGCTTGCCAGCATTAATTCACCTTCGTGCATCAAACCAGCGGAAAAAACCGTTTCTGATAACGCGCCACTGGTAAGATGTTCGTATATAAAAATTGTCATTTAAGCGGACATATTAAGAACTATGAATATTATACCTGTCATTGATATTCGTGATGGTATTGTTGTGCATGCACGGGGTGGTGAAAGAGCAAACTATCAGCCACTAAAGTCATTATTAACTCAGTCTGTGAAGCTAGAACAAGTCATTGATGATTTACTCGCGTGGTACCCGTTCAAACAGCTTTACATTGCCGATCTCGATGCGATTGAGCAAAAACAACATACGCCTCAACAATATCAACATTTAATCGACACATTTCCACAACTGAGCCTCTGGCTTGATGCTGGTATTACTGAGATGAGTGCGTATTCATATTATCCGATGTCGCCACAATTACGTCTTGTCCTTGGAAGTGAAACGCTGACAGATCTGCAATTGTTAAAAGCGCCGCATGTCAGACAACAGTCAATTTTGTCTCTGGACAAGAAGTCTGGATCCATTTTGGGCAGTGAAGAAATAGCAAAAGAGCCAGCTTATTGGACACAAACATGTATAGCCATGAGCTTAGATAATGTAGGTACAGATAAAGGACCGGACTTTGACTGGCTCAAATCATTAATGAAAGAGCAAGAATGCGTGAAATGGTATGCTGCGGGTGGAGTACGTGATGAAGCTGATTTAAGTCAGTTAGCACAAATAGGTGCCACAGGGGTATTAGTAGCCAGTGCATTGCACACTGGTAAATTAGGTCGCTCGACTATAGAACGATTAAGCAGGGACATCACTCTTCCGTAGAAGAGTGATGTGTGTAAGCTTAAATCTTACTTAGCACCAAATGGGTGTTCGCTAGATTTGTATTGTGCAACAACGTCAGCCGCTTTTGGCTCACGAGCAACAGCACGTTTGATAGCTTCTTTAGTAGCGCGATAGTTCCAATCTTGGATTTTTTCATCGCTATCAGCAGTTGGAGAAATGAATACGCCAACGCAGATAAAGCAATCATCAGCTTCACCAGCTGGGATAGTGCCATCTTCAACACATTCAGCAACAGCAAGTGAAACACCACGCTGTGCTGGGCCGAACATTTGAACGGCTTGTTTCATGTTTTTGATGGTGACTTTGTTGAACATTACAGTTGCAGGCTTAACCATTAAGTTAGGCGCAACAACAGCCAACAAGCCATTAACCCCTTGTTTCTGGTCGGTGAGAGTACGGCAGAAGGCATCTTCTGCTGCAGAACCACGTGGACCCATGATTAAGTCAATGTGTGCAACGTTGTCTAAGTCACCATCTTCAATGACTAAGGATTCACCTACAAGTACGCGATCGATAACTGGCATGTTATATTTTCCTGTTCCAAAAAAATTGTCAAAAGGCTCATTTTTTTCCCTCCTTATTGTGAAAGGAAGGGTTTATACGTAATAAAGGAACGTATCACCTGCTCAGTG
>NZ_DIAC01000004.1:0-3974 GCF_002414625.1 Methylophaga sp. UBA5088
TACTTGTTGAATGGGCAGTAATTCGCTGGGTAAAGAGACGTCCGGTGAGAGCTTAATCAAGATATTCCGAAGATCCACTGTGATGGCATGAATGACATCAGGGTTTTGTTTATTAGTAACGGCTTGTTGTAATTTAAGTGCCGCTTCAAGCGCGTGTTGGCCGTTCTCGAGTTGTCGGGTTTTTTCCACTGCAAGCTCAGAAAACTCTGTCATCTCGCTGTACTCAGCTTCGTTGATCACCTCACCATTGGCCACAGCAGCACTGTAATCTGCTCCGATATACTCAGCTATCTGCATGAGTTGTCGCGTATCACTCTGTGCATCGTTTGCATGTGCGGCATGAATAAATGACAACATCATCAAACTGATAATGAGACCTGTGGTTATACGACGGTCAAATCTAAACACGTTTTTATTGGCTCCAGCGAGGATGGTTGTATCAATCATTTATCTTGAGTGCAGTTCTAAATGAGAATCGTACGCAGTATAAACCTTAGTGCTGATTAGCGAGTAAATGATTTTTTTAGATACAGGTCTCTCGGAGAAGTTCTTGACCCAGCTAACTTTTAGATGATTAACCGCTGAAGGCTGTATTTTTAGGAGTTTATGTTATTGGGTGAGAGTGATAATCTTGCAGTTTGTGACGATTTGATGACAAAACAATGACGAATGTAATTCAACTGGAATCTCTTGATAAAGCCCCCGTACAAACGGTTCCATTTCCCTATTTCAAGGTAGAACAATCTATTTATCCTGAACAGGTGCAAGCAATCATCAAAAGCTTTCCTGATATCTCAGATGGCGGTAGCTACAATATCGATGATGTTGATTTACAAGAACCTTTTAAATCGTTAATTACCTCCATTGATACCCCGGAATTTCGGCGAATCATTTGTGACAAGTTTGATGTACAGGTTATGGATTTGCCGATGATGATTACCCTCAGAGGGTATTCCAGACAAAAAGATGGACGCATCCATACCGATTCTAAAACCAAAGTGGCCACCATCCTTATCTACCTTAACGAAGCTTGGCAAGCCGATACAGGTAAACTGAGAATCTTACGAAATGGTCACGATATGAATGACTATGTGGATGAAGTCACGCCTGGTCCAGGTAGTCTTGTGGCTTTTAAAGTGACCGATAACTGCTGGCATGGCTATCCGGCCTTTGAGGGCAAGCGTCAGTCCATACAGATTAACTTCCTGACTAGTGCAGCCGCAGGCAATAAACATCGCTTCTTTCATCGTTTAAGTGCCAAGCTTAAACGACTCATTTCAGGTCGAAAATCCATTTAAGTTTGATTGGTTTTGTCTCAGTCGAATACACAGAGAATCTGCAATTAACCCAAGCTAATCTTTATTGACACAGTGTGATGCTATAGTATCAATGGTAAGACGATATCTGCGTTTACATACACAACAAAGGGAGAAGCAGGTTTTATGGCTGACGGGGTTGAGCAGATTTATATCGCACTAATTAGTGTGCATGGGCTCATACGGGCTGATAATCTCGAACTGGGCAGAGATGCTGATACAGGAGGGCAAACGCTCTATGTTCTGGAACTCGCTCAAGCACTCTCTGAACTTCCCAATGTCTGTCAGGTAGATCTGGTTACACGTCGCGTTATAGACAGCCATGTTGATGCTGAATATGCCGAACCCATTGAGAAGGTAAATGATAAATTCAGGATCGTACGAATAGATGCCGGGCCTGAAGAATACATCTATAAAGAACATTTATGGGAGCATCTGGACGGGTTTGCAGACAACCTGGCTGATTTTTTCAGAAAACAAGACCATGTCCCTGATCTGATTCATAGCCATTATGCTGACGCGGGCCTGGTGGGATCTCATGTGGCTAATCTGCTAGGCATTCCGCTTGTCCATACAGGCCATTCTTTAGGACGGGTCAAACGAAGAAGGTTATTGGCCAGTGGTTTAACCACTGAACAAATAGAGTCTCTTTACAATATGACTCGGCGTATAGAAGCAGAGGAAATTACTTTAGCCACCGCCGAACGTGTCATTACCAGTACTCACCAGGAAATCGAAGAACAATACGAAATTTATGATCACTATCAACCTGATCAAATGCGTGTTATTCCTCCTGGTACTAACATCAAACAGTTCAAGCCGCCAGAAGGAAATGAACTTGAAAGTGAGTTGTTTCAAAAGCTGACGCACCAACTCACAGACCCACATAAACCGATTATTCTGGCCTTATCCCGCCCTGATAAACGCAAAAATATCACCGTGCTGATTGAAGCGTATGGTGAGTCAGAAAGGCTGCAACAACTAGCAAATTTGGTGATCATTGCTGGTAATCGTGATGATATTGATGATCTGGAAGCAGGGGCTCAAGAAGTGTTTCATGAGCTTTTTGTAGCCATTGATCGATACGATTTATATGGCAAAGTGGTCATGCCCAAGCACCACAAGCGTGAGCAAGTCCCTCTGATGTATCGTATTGCTGCGGCATCAGGTGGGGTGTTTGTAAACCCGGCGCTGACAGAGCCTTTTGGTCTGACTCTGATCGAGGCCGCAGCCTCGGGCGTACCAATTGTGGCGACGGAAGATGGTGGGCCAAGAGATATTATTGGTAACTGTCATAATGGGATTTTAATTGATCCACTCGAATCATCGACTATCACAGACGCATTATTGAAATTATTAACAGACAATGATGTGTGGGATGACTATTCAAGCAAAGGTCTGGAAGGGGTAGCGAAGTGTTATTCATGGCAAGCACACGCTAAACGTTATATCGATTTGGTGACACCACTTGCTCAACGTGCTGAGTTACTTCAACGTAAGCCGCTTGAGCGAACCAGTCATGTGTATGCTGAACAGGCTATTTTCACCGATTTGGATTTGAACCTTATCGGCGACGATGTGTCGTTACATAAATTGATTAATCTGATTCGGGAAAACCGCAAAACCACAAAATTTGCCATTGCGACTGGCCGGCGTTTGGACGTTGCCCTTAGAATGATGAAAAAACATCAGATTCCTGAACCTGATATTTTAATCACCAGTTCTGGCACTGAGATCTACTATGCACCTAAGCTAACGCCAGATACGTCTTGGGCTCAACATATTGATTATCACTGGACGCCCCATAAAGTACGACTGTTGCTCGATGGCTATCCTGGATTAGAAAAGCAGCCAAAGTCAGAACAGAGTCGATTTAAACTGAGTTATTACATCGATCCTGAACAGGTAGATGTTGAAGATATAAAACGACTGTTACATCAGGAGGAACAATCGGTTCATGTTCAGCTGGCTTTTGGACAATATTTAGACATATTACCGATTAGAGCATCAAAGGGGATGGCTCTGCGCTATGTTGCCGACCATTGGCAAATACCACTTGAACATATTTTTGTCGCCGGCGGTTCCGGTGCCGATGAAGATATGATGCGGGGCAACACGCTCGCTGCGGTAGTGGCAAACAGACATAATGAGGAGTTATCACAATTGATTGATACTGACCGTATTTATTTCGCAGACAAACCATTTGCTGCAGGCATTTTGGAATCACTCGAACATTACCAGTTCTTTGATCATGTCAAAACGAAGAAAGCATCATCATGAGCCAAGCTAAAGTTTTACTCTGCACGGATATGGATAGAACCATCATTCCTAATGGCTTTCAGCCAGAGCCAGCTGATGCACGTAAACAGTTTTCGGACTTTTGTGAACGTGATGAGGTCAAGCTAGCATATGTCACAGGTCGTCATGTATCACTGGTGAAACGGGCGATTAAAAACTATGCCTTACCCGTTCCTGATTTTGCGATTACCGATGTTGGCACCAAGATATACCAAATAGGTAAAGGCAGTTGGCAACAAATGGCGGATTGGGAAGCTGAGATTGATAAAGATTGGAATGGCAAAACCCATGCTCAGCTGAAACACATTTTACGACCCATTAAAGAATTGCGTTTACAGGAAAGCAGCAAGCAAAACACCC
>NZ_DIAC01000004.1:4029-9492 GCF_002414625.1 Methylophaga sp. UBA5088
TGCAGCAAGCAAAACACCCATAAACTGAGTTACTACCTGCCACTGTATTTAGATAAAGATACAATTATTGCCCGTATTGAAGCCTTTTTGAAAGATGCTAATGTCGCTGCCAGTATTCTCTGGAGCGTCGATGAACCTAAAAATATCGGCCTGTTGGATGTCTTACCTGAGCATGCAACTAAGCTCCATGCCATTGAGTTTTTACAACGCAAACTAGACTATCAATTGGATGAAGTGATTTTTGCTGGTGATAGTGGTAATGACCTGCCTGTTCTAACCAGTCAAATCCCCTCGGTTCTGGTCGATAATGCCAGCGCGGAAATAAAGCAGGCTGCAGTAGAGTTATCCAAACATAATGGTCATGCCGAAGCCTTATTCCTGGCGAAAAGTCATCGAGATAATGAAGGTAATTATGCTGCAGGGGTATTACAGGGCGTGGCGCACTTTGCACCGCATTTTGTTATGCAAACCAATAAAGAGGCATCATCATGACATCATCATCAAATCTAACGCTTTTTGGTGAAGCCTTATTTGATTGTTTTCCTACCGGAGAAAATGTTCTTGGTGGTGCTCCCTTTAATGTGGCCTGGCATCTGCACGCCTTAGGTGATTCTCCTGTTTTTATCAGCCGGGTAGGTAATGACGACTTAGGCAAAACCATCTTATCGGAGATGGATAGCTGGGGCATGAATACGCAAGCTATACAAATTGACGACCAGCACCAGACAGGGCGCGTTGATATCACCATAAAAGATGATGAGCCAAGCTACACATTTGCTGAAGATAGTGCCTGGGACTTTATTGAGTTAGGTGAGTCAGCCAGTCAGGTTTTATCCGGATTTTTTTACCATGGCACATTAGTCGCTCGACATGAGACCTCGTATAAAACATTGGAAAAACTGACGGAAAACCCATCACTGGATATTTTTGTTGATGTGAATTTACGGTCTCCCTGGTGGCAGAAAGAGGTGGTCTATCATTGGTTGGAGCAGGCTCGCTGGGTAAAACTCAATGAGAGTGAGCTATATGAACTCGGTTTTCAATCTGCTGATTTGTATCAGGACATGACACGAATGCATATGCACTTTCACCTTGATCAGTTGATTGTGACACGTGGAGAAAAAGGCGCTATCGTGAGAGATACAGATGGTGAGTTTCATGAAGTCGCACCTACTCAACATGAACAGGTTATCGATACCGTCGGTGCTGGCGATGCATTTACTGCCATGTATATTCACGGTCTTTTAGCGGACTGGTCAATTGAAACGACATTAGAAAAAGCACAAGCTTTCGCTTGTCGGGTGGTGACGCAACGCGGTGCCATCAGTAAAAATCCAGATTTTTACAAATAACGCTTATTCAGAATAATTCAAACAAGGTTAAGCATGTACGAACAGCAAGCCCATACATTGTTAAACGATATCCTCAATGAAATTGAAGCGGGCATTTCAAAGCAGGATTTACGCTATTTCTACACACGGTTGGGCGCAAATTTTTATGCTATACACTCCTTATTTGAGCGCTTATACGGTCATCGAGATGACTTCAAGGAGCAGTCTCAGAAACTGGTTGAAACAATGGCGTGGCAGTATATTCGCCGACCAGAAGATCTTCGTCAGAAAGATATTGAGCGTGAAGCCGATCATAACTGGTTTCTCAGTCAGAACTGGGTAGGTATGGCGTTATACAGTCAGGGCTTTGCTGGCAACCTGCAAGGCATGAAAGACCATCTGAATTACTTTCAGGACCTTGGCGTCAATTTAGTACACATCATGCCAATCATGCAGTGCCCAAAAGGCAGCAGTGATGGTGGTTATGCCGTGAGCGACTTTCGGAAAATAGATGAGCGTGCCGGAAGTCTGCAAGACTTGAATCAACTCGCACGCAGCATGCATGACAGAGATATCTTACTGACCATGGATGTGGTGCTGAATCATACTTCCGATGAGCATGAGTGGGCGCAAAAAGCACGTGAGGGTGATCCTAAGTTTCAGGATTATTACTACACGTTTGAAAATCGTAATGTCCCAGATATGTTCGAGCAGAGCATGCCTGAAGTATTTCCAGAGACGTCACCCGGTAATTTTACCTGGGATGAGGATATGCAGCGTTGGGTCATGACGGTGTTTAATAGTTATCAGTGGGATCTTAACTATTCTAATCCTACTGTCTTTATCGAAATGCTTGATGTGATCCTGTTTTGGGCCAATCAGGGCGCCGATATTCTGCGTTTGGATGCGGTTGCTTTTTTATGGAAGAAAATTGGCAGTACCTGCCAAAACGAACGTGAAGCTCACTTGATTTTGCAATTGCTGAAAGATTGCTGCCAAGTGGTAGCGCCTGGCGTTTTATATATTGCTGAAGCGATTGTCGCACCGGTTGAAGTCACCAAGTACTTTGGTGAAGATGCGGTAATTGCTAAAGAGTGTGAAATAGCCTACAACGCCACTTATATGGCTTTGATGTGGGATGCCGTAGCCACAAAAAATACCAAGTTACTCAATCAAGGCATCAAGAGCTTGCCTGTGAAATTAGAGCGAGCAACCTGGCTGAATTATATCCGCTGCCATGATGATATAGGTTTGGGCTTTGATGATCGTGATATTGAACTGGTTGGATACCAACCAGCACAACATCGGAAGTTTCTGATTGATTATTACATGGGGCGTTTTGACCATTCTCACGCTAGAGGTTTGCCGTTTGGTGAAAATGAAAAAACAGGTGATGCTCGTATTTCTGGTTCTTTAGCCTCTCTGGTCGGCTTGGAATACGCCTTGGAAATTGGCGATCCTGAGGCAATCGAAGATTCAATCAAAATCATCTTACTCTTGCACAGTTTGATTATGTCCTTTGGTGGGATTCCTCTTCTATATTACGGTGATGAAGTGGGTACCACTAACGATGTTTCTTACCTTGAGGATCCATACAAGAAAGGGGATTCACGCTGGGTACATCGGCCTGTTATTGACTGGAATAAAGCAGATTTACGTAATCAGCCTGGCCATCCTCAATATGAAATATTTACCGCCTTAAAACGGATGATCTCAGTACGTAAAGAAATTGATGTGTTCGCCGATTTCAATAATCGTGAACTCATTGATGTAGGTAATGAGCATCTATTTGTCTTCGAGCGTTATTGCATTCAGCAGCAACATCAACGTGTTCTGGTGGTTGCCAACTTCAACGATAAGCCTCAGCATTTAAATTTAAGCGAATTGGGTAGCTGGGGAAATCCGCAAAATGGCCAACTTTATGACTTATTCAGTGGTCAGCGTCCAGATTTATTCAAAAATGCCTTAGTCATACCGGCCTTTAGTTTTTATTGGTTGCAAGAAAGCTGATTGTCCATTTTTGTTCTACTAACTTCACATAATATCGACATTCAACCCTCTAGTTTCGGAATGGAAACTGTTTCTAGGAGTAGACATGTATAAAACAGGTTTGTATTGGTTTAATCATGATCTTCGTGTTCATGACAACACGGCACTTCTTGAAGCCAGTTTGAACTGTGAACAACTGATCTGTTTATTTTGTTTTGACTCAGCCTGGTTCAAACAAACGGGGCTTAATGCCAAGCCCATGGGCTTAATACGCCGACAATTTATCGAACAATGTTTGCATGACTTAGCCAAAGAGCTCAAAAACAGGGGGCAACGGTTGATTGTGATGACAACCGATCCAGTCTCAGCCATCTCTGTTTTGATAAAAAATCATGAGATTGATGTCGTCTATCGTAGTCATCATGTTGGGGTATTTGAAACAAGACAGTGGCATCACCTTCGAGCTGATTTCCCACGCATCGCGTTTCATTCTATCTGGACTCATACCTTATTTCGTCCTGAACAGTTGCCTTTTGGCTTGAACCATTTGCCGACGACATTTACAGAATTCAAACAAGCTTGTGAAACCATAGCTATTGATAAACCGGTAGCGATGCCCCAACAATTAGCACCCCCTGTTGATACCGTGACAGGGTTGAAACGAACAGCAGAGAATGTGCTGGATTCACATAAAGGTTTCAATGGTGGAGAAAAAGCAGCGCTTCAGCATTTAGACGACTACTTTTCCTCTGAGTTACCTCAACACTATAAAACGGTTCGAAATGAATTAGATGGTTGGGATAATTCCACGAAAATGTCTGCCTGGCTGGCCAGTGGTGCATTATCACCTCGCAAGCTGATAGACAGATTACAGCGTTATGAAAAAGACAATGTCGCCAATGAATCTACCTATTGGATTTATTATGAGCTGTTATGGCGTGAATATTTCCAGTGGTACGCACAGCGTTATCAGCACAAACTGTTTAGACCGGAAGGCATAAATAAACAACGCGTATCGTGTTGTTTTTATCCTGAGCGTTATCAGAAATGGTGTCATGGTAATACCCCTTATCCCATCGTCAATGCCTGCATGAAACAACTCAATCAAACAGGGTATATGTCTAATCGCGGTCGTCAGATTGTCGCCAGCTGTTTGGTCAATGAACTACAACTGGACTGGCGGTTTGGTGCGGCCTATTTTGAGCAGCAGTTAGTTGATTATGATGTCGCCTCTAACTGGGGCAATTGGCAATATATCGCTGGAGTAGGCGCTGATCCGCGTGGGGGACGTCATTTTAATCTGAAAAAACAAACGGCGACCTACGATCCTGAGCATCACTTTATTCGCCAATGGCATGGCGAGGCCAATCAGTACCCACTCGATTCAGTTGATGCTGCAGACTGGCCCATCATGCCAAATAAAGATGAATAAGTGATCGTGTCTGAGTATTGAGATCCGCTAAAAAGCATTGCATACTCAAATCATTGCTCTCATACAGTGGAGGCCATTGTTATGACTAAAGCAATTTTGTTTGATATTAGTGGGGTATTACATACTGACAATCAGCCTATCAGTGGCGCGGTTGATCTCATTAAGCGACTGAGGCGTCAGGGCATTCCGATGCGTTTTGTGACCAATACCTCACGTGCTACCTGCCAGTCAGTCTTGAACGAACTCAAACAGATGGGATTTGATATCAAGTCTGATGAAGTCTTTACAGCGCCCCTAGCTATTAAGCGCCTGTGCCAGACGAAGGGGTATCGACCATTTTGTCTTATTCATCCCGACTTAACACCAGAGTTCAGTGACTTAGAACAGTCTCAACCTAATGCGGTGATTGTCACTGATGCAGCGTATTTATTTAGTTATGACAATCTAAACAAAGCCTTTTCATTAATTATGAATGGCGCACCGTTACTGGGGATTGGACGCAACCGATTTTTTAAAAGTGAAGGTCAATTGCAACTGGATGCAGGGCCATTCATTCAAGCTCTGGAATACGCCAGCCATGTGGAAGCTCAGATTATTGGCAAACCGGCATCCAGGTTTTTTCATGAGGCTCTTACATCATTAGGTATGGCTGCCAGTGATGTTCTGATGATAGGTGATGATGTGGCCTCAGATGTGATTGGTGCTGTTGAT
>NZ_DIAC01000004.1:9604-11920 GCF_002414625.1 Methylophaga sp. UBA5088
TGATGCCGGGCTTCAAGCGTGTCTGGTGCGTACAGGTAAGTATCTACCGGAAGATGAAGCTGAGGCGAATGCTGCCAATGCCATGATTGCTGACTCGGTAGTGGAGGCAGTCAATCAGGCATTTGATTTGGAATTTTAGATGAGTTTCGCCCAAAGATCATATTCATCGGCTTCTTCAAATTCGACGTCGACGATATCTCCAACCTTAAGATGCGTGGCGCCATCAATGAATACCTGACCATCAATTTCAGGCGCATCTGCTTCACTACGGCCCACCGCGCCTTCTTCAACGACTTCATCAATGATGACGCGGCTTTTGCGGCCCACTTTCAATTGTAATCTCGCTGCACTGATTTCTGCTTGGTGCGCCATAAAGCGGTCAATACGTTCTTGCTTAACCGCTTCAGGAATTTGATCTGGTAAGTCATTGGCTGTGGCACCCTCTACCGGGGAGTAGGCAAAAGCGCCCACCCGATCAAGTTGTGCCTCAGTAAGAAAATCGAGTAACTCTTGGAATTCTTCTTCGGTTTCGCCAGGAAAACCAACGATAAATGTGCTGCGTAATGTGATATCTGGACAAACTGCTCGCCAGGCACGAATCCGTTCCAGATTATTTTGTGAAGAAGCTGGTCGTTTCATCAGTTTAAGAATACGTGGGCTGGCATGCTGAAATGGGATATCCAGATAAGGCAGAATTTTTCCTTCCGTCATTAATGGCACAACGTCATCCACATGAGGATAGGGGTAGACATAATGCATTCTTACCCAAATTCCCAGCTCACCCAGGGCTTCGGCAAGGTCATAAAAACGAGTTGCTCGCTCACGACCGTTCCAGTCGTGTGCTTCATATTTCACGTCCACACCATAGGCACTGGTATCTTGAGATATAACGAGAAGCTCTTTAACGCCCGCATCAGCGAGTCGTTTTGCTTCAGTCATTACATGATGAATTGGACGACTGACCAGATCCCCACGCATAGAAGGGATAATGCAGAAGGTACAACGGTGATTACAGCCTTCAGATATTTTTAGATAAGCGTAATGGCGGGGTGTGAGTTTGATGCCTTCTGGTGGAACCAGGCTAAGGAAAGGATCATGTTGTGGAGGCAAGTGTTTATGGACGGCACTGACGACTTCTTCGAGCGCGTGAGCCCCGGTAATTTCTAGAACTTGAGGGTGTTGTTCGCGAATGGTGTTATCACAGCTGCCAAGACAACCTGTTACAATGACTTTGCCATTTTTAGCGATGGCTTCACCAATACTACCGAGAGATTCTTCAACAGCCGAATCTATAAAACCACATGTATTTACCACCACTAAGTCAGCATCATCATAACTTGGGGTAATGTTATAACCCTCTGAACGTAACTTGGTAATGATACGTTCACTATCAACGAGGGCTTTTGGACAACCAAGACTAACAAAACCAACTTGAGGTGCTTTCATATGACTTACCAATTATCATAAAGCCTATATTTTTATTAAAACTTGTTGATATGGCTTGTGTCCTATTAAATATTTTTACGGTCTAAAAACAACAATACCTTGCGAACTAAAAAGCTTATGCATTAATTTGTTGTTAACATTTAAGTTAGAACCGTGAGCTGCCGATACCAGTAAATGCAATACGTATTTACCATTCACTTTCATCAGGGTGAAGTACAATGAAAAAAAATCTGCCGGTAACGGATAAAGAAATTACCTTCGACAACCCATTGATTTCTACAACCGATCTCAAAGGCATCATAACCAGCTTTAATAGCGAATTTAAATATGTCAGTGGGTTTGAGACAGATGAATTAATGCATGTGAATCATAACGTCATCCGTCATCCTGATATGCCTCCAGCCGCGTTTGCTGATCTCTGGTCTACTGTAAAATCGGGTAAACACTGGATGGGCATGGTTAAAAACCGCACAAAGACGGGCGATTATTACTGGGTGGATGCTTATGTCACGCCGATTTTTGATGGCGATAAAGTGATAGGTTATGAGTCTGTTCGTAGTAAGCCCAAAAAACAGGAAGTGAAGCGGGCAGAACAGCTTTATAAACAAATCAACGAAGGTAAAAAACCTAAACTCGGTAATATCTTCACCCGACTTTCTTTAAAAAGTAAAACGACCTTATCAGTAGTGCTGAGTGCCTTTGTCGCCAGTGTATTGAATCAAGTCAGTGTCATTCAGCAATTGCCCTATTACCTGCCAGTGCTCATCGCTGTGTTGGGTGGACTGGCGACGTATCTTCTGCTCAAGAACTGGATTTTTGCATCACTCGATAGAGCGATTAAAGAAGCCAATAATGAGGTCAACAACCCAC
>NZ_DIAC01000004.1:11985-14601 GCF_002414625.1 Methylophaga sp. UBA5088
GGTCAACAACCCACTGATGGGCATGGTCTACACTGGTGCGGATGATGAGGTGGCTCAACTTGTTCTTGTCAATAAACTACTTCATGCCAGATTGAATACTATATTAGTCAGAATGAAAGATTCGGCTGGGAATATTGATAAGTCGGCTGGCGATACCTATCAGTCTCAACAATCCATTATGGAATCAATTAATTCTCAGGCCTCACAAACTGAGCAGGTGGCGACCGCCATGACAGAAATGTCTTCCACGATTCAAGAGGTGGCACGCAATGCTAGCTTGGCTTCTCAGTCTGCGAATCATGTTGATGAGTTAACGCAACAAAGTATGGCTAAATCTGAAACAGCAGTAAAAGGCTTAACCAGCCTAGATAAAGCCTTTGATACTATCAGTGACTATATTAAAACACTGGAATCTGACTCCAGTGCGATTAATCCTATTGTAGATGTGATTAGTAACATTGCTGAACAAACGAATCTGCTGGCGTTAAACGCCGCGATTGAGGCCGCCAGAGCCGGTGATCATGGTAGAGGCTTTGCTGTTGTTGCTGATGAGGTACGTTCATTGGCGACCCGAACCCAGGAATCGACCCAAGAAATTTCGAACCTGATTTCTAAACTGGATGGCTCTGTCGTCAAAGTGGTGAAGGGTATGGAAACGACTAAAGATACTGCCTCCTCAAGCCGTCAGGATATTCAGGGTTCTATTGACTCTGTGAGCTCTATTAAAGAAAGTGTGGAGAAACTTAATGAACTCAACACCTTGATTGCGACTGCGGTTGAAGAGCAGAGCGCGGTGAGTGAAGACATTAATCAGAATGTGGTCAGAATCAGTTCAGATGCTGAAATGGTGGTGAATAATGCCAACAAGGTGAATGTGCATGCTGAAAATCTGGCTCAGGAGTCACAAAATCTACTGAATATGATTACCCGGTTTTCATCTCGCTAAAAAGTTCAGGTGAGTCTTGATTGCACCATTACGGTGAGCATGAAATCATGGGTGTGCCATTATGGTGCAACTTGAGAGGTCGAGATAGACTTAGCATAAATAGCTAAGTTGATGATCACACATTAATTATTCTGATAGTCATAGAACTGGCATGGTATCTGCGTTATTAGCGCTAAGTGCTGAGGTGGTTTACCAACTACTGTCGACTAAATAAGGTTTCTAGGGTTCCGATCAACGATGATGTCTGGACCGAGAGTAACCGACCTTCACAGTGAAGGTTACACGGAGGGATAAAAGCCCGGGAGATTGTTTTTTGTAAAACATCTCTTGCACCGTGTTTCTAACTTAACTGTGAGGTAACTTCATGAAGTTCTCCAATCTTCGTATTATCAGCTTCTTGCTGCTTTCTTTTTCTCTCCTGGTCGTTCCCTTTTCAGCAAATGCTGAACAAAAAGATAAATTCAGTATTGCCTGGACAATTTATGCCGGATGGATGCCGTGGGACTATGCGGCAAATACCGGTATCGTCAAAAAATGGGCCGATAAATACGGCATTGAAATTGATGTGGTGCAAATCAATGACTACGTAGAATCCATCAACCAATATACGGCTGGTCAGTTTGATGGCTGTACTATGACGAATATGGATGCCCTGACTATTCCAGCTGCGGGCGGTGTCGATTCGACAGCGTTAATCCTGGGTGACTTTTCTAACGGTAATGATGGCATTGTTCTTAAAGGCAATGATAAAAGCTTAAAAGACATTGAAGGTCAAAATGTTAATCTCGTTGAACTCTCTGTTTCACATTATTTATTAGCACGTGCACTGGATACCATTGGTCTGAGCGAGCGTGACGTCAGAGTCGTGAATACATCAGATGCTGACTTAGTCGGTGTGTTTAACGCGGATGATGTGACGTCAACCGTTACCTGGAACCCGCTATTATCTGAAGTGGCATCTATGCCAAACACCAGTAAAGTGTTTGATTCCTCGCAAATTCCGGGTGAAATCATTGATATGTTGCTTGTCAATACAGAAACGCTGAAAGATAACCCCGCTTTCGGTAAAGCATTAACCGGCGCTTGGTATGAAATCATGGCGCGTATGGCGGCTGAAGATACTGATGCTTTGAGTTTTATGGCAAAAGCATCGGGTACTGATCTGGAAGGATATAAATCACAGCTGGCGGCGACCAATATGTTTTATGAAGCAAAAGAGGCAGTCGCTTTTGCTGAAAGCAAGCAATTACCTGAAACCATGAAATATGTCAGTGAGTTTTCATTTGAACATGGGCTTTTAGGTGAAGGTGCGATGGATGCTGGTTTTATTGGTATCGCTTACCCAGATGGCAACGTGGTTGGTAATTCGACTAATGTAAAACTGCGTTTTGATTCATCTTTCATGTCTATGGCTGCTGACGGTTCTCTGTAACCGTCATCAGTCCGAGAATCATTATGAAACGACTTATCAATCAGCAGCCCAGTAAAGCCGGTAAATGGTTATTAGGTGCTTTACCTTTTATCCTGATTTTACTGGTTTATCTGGTCGCATCGAATGAACGCCTGGCGGTGAATCCAAACGATAAACTGATGCCTTCATTTGAAGCATTCGGTCATGCAATTCACACCATGGCGTTTGAGCCGAGTAAGCGTACCGGTGATTATCTTCT
>NZ_DIAC01000004.1:14671-15379 GCF_002414625.1 Methylophaga sp. UBA5088
ACAGTTTGCAACGGCTTGGGATCGGTGTGGGTATCAGTGCACTTATCAGTCTGGTCGTTGGCATTTTAATTGGCATTATCCCTTTACTTCGTGCCAGTTTTGCACCGGTTGTTACCGTCATATCACTGGTACCGCCATTAGCCATTCTACCTATCCTGTTTATTATCTTTGGTTTAGGTGAAGTCGCTAAAATTACTTTAATCGTACTGGGTATCACGCCTTTTCTGATTCGTGATGTGCAGCTACGTGTTATGGCCCTGCCTGAAGAACTCATCATCAAGGCACAAACCCTAGGCGCCTCAACCTGGCAATTGATTGTGCGGGTAGTGCTGCCTCAGGTCTTACCAAAGTTGATTGATGCTGTGCGTTTGAGCCTGGGTGCGGCTTGGCTGTTTCTCATTGCCGCAGAAGCCATCTCGGCAACAGAAGGGCTTGGTTATCGTATTTTCTTAGTCAGACGTTATCTGGCGATGGATGTGATTTTGCCCTATGTATTGTGGATTACCTTATTGGCCTTTCTGACTGATTATCTATTACGTCGTTTGTCCTTATATGCCTTCCCCTGGCAGCAAACAGAGGGAGGGGCTAAATGAAGAATATTGAACTGAAAAAGTTATGGAAAGAGTACGGCGATAATGTGGTGCTCGAAAATATCAACCTGACAGTGAAAGCAGGGGAGTTTATAACGCTGGTGGGCGCTTCAGGCTG
>NZ_DIAC01000089.1:0-3330 GCF_002414625.1 Methylophaga sp. UBA5088
GCAGATTTAAGTAAATACACATTGCTGACGCCAGGAATTTCAACCGGATATTGGAACGCCAAAAATACGCCTCGTTGAGCTCGCTCTTCAGGTTCAAGTTCTAATAGGTTTTCGCCTTTGTAAATGACTTCACCTTGAGTAATTTCATAGCCATCACGTCCGGCCAAAACATTGGACAGCGTACTTTTACCAGCACCATTAGGCCCCATGATGGCATGGACCTCACCTGGGTTCACTGTCATGTCTATACCGCGAAGAATTTCTTTGCCATCAACGCTGGCGTGTAAATTTTTAATTGTTAACATCTTCACTCTCTAAAATTTCTGAATATTGTTTCGCAGTTCTCTTATGGGTCTTAGCCCACGGAACCTTCTAATGACAAACCAAGTAAGTTTTGTGCTTCTACAGCGAATTCCATCGGTAATTCACGAATCACTTGTTTGCAAAAGCCATTCACAATCATTGACACCGCGTCCTCAGCGTCCAGACCACGCTGTTTACAATAAAACAACTGGTCTTCACTGATTTTTGAGGTAGACGCTTCATGCTCTACTTTTGCTGTCGGATTTTTCACTTCGATGTAAGGGAAAGTGTGGGCACCACAAGTGTCACTCATCAATAAAGAGTCACACTCGGTGTAGTTACGCGCATTTTCCGCATTAGGCCCGACTCTTACCAATCCACGATAGGCGTTCTGCGAACGACCGGCAGAAATACCTTTTGAAATAATCGTTGAGCTGGTGTTCTTACCCAGGTGGATCATTTTGGTACCGGTATCGGCTTGCTGCATGTTGTTCGTCACAGCTACAGAATAAAATTCACCGACCGAATTATCCCCTTGTAAAACTACACTTGGATATTTCCAGGTAATAGCGGAACCCGTTTCTACTTGTGTCCAGGAAACTTTCGACGATTCACCACGACAGGCAGCACGCTTAGTGACAAAGTTGTAAATGCCGCCTTTGCCATTTTCATCGCCCGGATACCAGTTTTGAACCGTAGAATATTTGATCTCAGCCCGGTCCATCGCCACCAATTCAACCACCGCGGCATGAAGCTGATTTTCATCACGCATTGGCGCGGTACAGCCTTCCAGATAACTGACATAAGCGTCATCATCGGCAATGATTAATGTACGTTCAAACTGACCCGTATTGGCGGCATTGATACGGAAATAAGTAGATAGCTCCATTGGGCAACGTACGCCTTTAGGAATATAGACAAACGAGCCATCGGTAAAAACGGCTGAGTTCAGTGCCGCATAAAAATTGTCTTTGTGTGGAACCACACTGCCAATATATTTTTTTACCAATTCAGGATGCTCTTGGATAGCTTCTGAAATTGGCATAAATAGAATGCCTTGCTCAGCTAATTTGTCTTTAAACGTGTTTGAAACAGAGACACTGTCAAATACTGCGTCGACAGCGACACCTGCCAGACGTCCTCGCTCATCCAGAGGCACACCCAGTTTTTCATAAGTTTTTAATAACTCGGGATCGACTTCATCCAGACTTTTTGGACCGTCTGTTTTTTTCTTGGGCGCTGAGTAATAACTGATGTCTTGATAGTCAATCTCAGGATAATGAACGTGTGCCCATTCCGGCGTATCCATGGTTAGCCAATGACCATAGGCTTTCAATCGCCACTCCAGCATCCATTCAGGTTCATTCTTGATAAAAGAGATTTGTCTGATTACATCTTCATTTAAGCCTGGTGGCAGACTATCTACTTCGATATCAGTAACAAATCCTGCTTTGTATTCTTTCTGCGTAATCGCTTCAAGTTGTTGACTTTGTTCAGTCATGGAACTCACCATCCTGTAAAGTTGTTTTATTCATCCCGTTATAAGATGAATAGAATCTAATCGGGCTGCCCGCGAGAGAAGACTGCGGGGCCAGCATGTCCGATAGTTTTACTTCGTCTAACGCATGGAAAACAGCGTCGTTAATTTTGGTCCAATTGGTTTGCACGGCACAGTGTGTTTCCTGATCACAGTGACTGTCTGTGCTTACGCATTCCGTCAACGCAATTGGCCCTTCTATCGCTGTGATGATTTCTGCAACGGTGATGTCATCGGGGTGACGACTTAGACTGTAGCCCCCCATAACGCCTCTTTCTGACTTTAATAAGCCTGAGTGAGACAATAACTTTAAAACTTTTCTAACCGTTGGCAGTGGTACTTTCACTGCTTCAGCAATAGCATGTGCACTATGTTGAACTTGCAGATTAGACGCAAAGTGACTCATCAGCACGATGCCATAATCTGTTAATTTTCCCATTCGCAACATTGGTGCACCTCCTAATTGGTACTATTATAGTATCAATTAGATTAATAACCAAGTGTTTTTCTCAGTTATTAGCTCATTGGGGTCGTGAAAATATTGTGGATTTAGCGTATGGTTATGAACTTTCGTTCACAAACATTGTACTAAAATCGGCACGCACCTTATAAATACATTGAGAGCATTATATGAAATTAAAAACACTCGCTATTTTACCTTTACTATTTGGAGCAAACGTAATGGCTGCTGACAACGCCACAACATTAGACACAGATAAACAAAAAATTAGTTACATCTTTGGTATTCAAGTTGGTCAAAATATGATGCAAGAAGGTGTGGAACTGGATATTGAAGCTTTCAAAGCAGGTGTTGCCGATATGATGGCTGGCCAGCAACCCCAACTTGACCAAGCCACTGCAGAACAAGTTGTTCAAGCTTACCAAGCCCAAAAAGCGCAAGAGCTAGCTAAAGTCATGAACGAGAAACAAGCTCAAGCTAAAGCATTTATGGAAGAGAACGCTAAGAAAGATGGCGTTGTCACAACAGATAGCGGTCTACAATACGAAGTCCTGAAAGAAGGTGATGGCGCGACGCCAACAGAAAATGACAAAGTCATTGCTAACTATAAAGGTACATTAATCGACGGTACCGTTTTCGATAGCTCATATGACCGTGGCGAGCCAGCTACATTCCCAGTCAATGGTGTTATTCAAGGCTGGCAAGAAGCATTGAAAATGATGAAAGAAGGGTCTAAATGGCGCATCGTTGTTCCAGCTAATCTGGCTTACGGTCCACGTGGTGCAGGAAACTTAATCGGTCCTAACGAAACCTTGATTTTTGAAATTGAGTTGATTGCTATCACAAAATAATTGATGATTAATTATAAAAAGAGCCGCCTAAAGGCGGCTTTTTTTATGTCTGTCATTCCAACATTTTTGTAAGCTTTTGCCAGTCAAAATAAGGACCTGGATCAGTTTTCCGCCCTGGGGCAATATGCTCATGTCCCGTTATTTTTTCATGAGTAAGCGTAGGGTAGGTCTTGCATAAT
>NZ_DIAC01000104.1:0-192 GCF_002414625.1 Methylophaga sp. UBA5088
GGAGTTAGTGGGTTATCTGGAAGCTGACGAGACTGAGTAAGCATGCCTAAATTATTTGTCGTGGCGGGTGAGGCTTCTGGTGATGCCCATGCCGGCAGAATGCTAAAAGCCTTAAAACAACACCGGCCGGATATTTCTGTTTCCGGTATCGGTGGTGAGACCATGCGTGAAGCGGGTGTGGATATTATCACC
>NZ_DIAC01000104.1:346-2589 GCF_002414625.1 Methylophaga sp. UBA5088
AGCGGGTGTGGATATTATCACCGATTTTGCTGAGCTTGCTGTCATGGGCCTGGTTGAGGTCATTAAACGCTACTCTCATATCAAAGCTGTTTTTGATAAAACCGTTGAACATTTAGCTTCAAGTAAACCTGACGCATTAATATTAGTCGATTACCCTGGGTTTAATCTAAAGCTAGCTAAAAAAGCGCATGAATTGGGTATTCCGGTTATTTACTATATCAGCCCTAAAATATGGGCCTGGCGGGCTGGGCGAATCAAAGCCATAAAGCGTTATGTTGATCTGATGCTGGTGTTGTTTCCATTTGAACAGTCGCTTTATGAAAAAGCCGATGTGGCTGTGAAATGTGTTGGTCATCCCTTAGTTGATGCAGTACATTCAGACTGGACTTCTGAACAGGCCAAGTCGCATTTTTCCCTTGATATGAAAGCGCCTGTCTTAGGCTTGTTTCCTGGCAGTCGTCGGAGTGAGGTGGAAGCATTATTGCCAGTGATGTTAGCGACCGCCGAGCATATTCAACAACGTGATAATTCTGTGCAGGTTATTTTACCCTTAGCACCTGGGCTAGATCGGACGTTAATTGAGCCATATTTATCAGAAACGGCGGTGAAAGTGGAGGTCATTTCTGGTGAGTTTTATGATGTCGTTCGTAGCTGTGATGCGATTGTAGCGGCATCGGGTACTGTCACTCTGGAAATTGCTTTGTTAGGTGTACCGCATTTAATTACTTACCGGGTTGCGCCACTGACTTACCAGATTCTCAAACGACTGGTAAAAATTCCTTACGTGGGTTTATGTAATATTGTGACCGGAAAAAATGTCGTCACTGAGTTATTACAGAGCCAGGTGTCGGTAGCTGAGTTAGCGCCACGGTTATTATATTTTCTGACCGCAGCAGAAGCCCAACAACAGGCCCATATTGTTCAAGAACAAGTGCTTAAAGCGCTCGGGCCCAGCGGTGGCGCTGACAACGCTGCCAGAGCCGTTATTTCTTTTATTGATACTCATCATTCATGACAAATACGCTTATTATCGCCGGCGTTGATGAAGTTGGACGTGGCCCATTAGCCGGGCCCGTAGTGACTGCTGCTGTCATACTGAATCCTGATAACCCAATTGTAGGCTTGGCTGATTCAAAAAAACTCACTGAAAGACGAAGAGAGAGTCTGGTACCTCTAATCAAAGAGCATGCTTTAGCCTGGGCAATGGGACGAGCTGAGCCAGATGAAATAGACGAGCTAAATATTCTTCAGGCCAGTTTAATTGCGATGAAAAGAGCCGTTGAAGCCTTATCTATAGTCCCAGAACACGTGCTCGTTGATGGTATACATGCCCCTAAGCTTAATTGTCCCGTCACTACCATTATCAAAGGTGATCAATCTGAGCCCGCTATTGCGGCCGCTTCAATCTTAGCTAAAGTCGCACGTGACCAAGAAATGATTGCACTGGAGGAACGGTATCCAGGCTATGGTTTTGCTAAGCATAAAGGCTATCCAACCAAGCAGCATCAGCAAGCACTTCTGACGCTAGGGGTGACGGATATTCATAGACGTTCATTCGGCCCTGTTCATAAGGCATTATCACTGTAATGCCATTATATAAATCATAGAAAAATGGATGAGCGTGGTATTATTCAAAACTTATGCTGTCGTTAAATAAAATTTTCAACAAATTGGTGAGAGGCAAAAACGGTCAACATCCGCAACAAGGACGCGAACCGTTAATTATCCCTCGCAGTGAACACACCATATCGCGTAAACAGATTAGTCAACATGCACTCAAAGTGCTGTATACCTTGAAAGAGGGCGGCTATGATGCTTATCTCGTCGGTGGGTGTGTACGCGATCTTTTGCTAGGTTATGAACCAAAAGACTTTGATGTAGCCACCAATGCCTCGCCAGAACAAGTGCATGCGCTATTCAAACGCAGCCAGTTGATCGGACGACGATTTAAGCTGGTTCATGTTCGGTTTGGACGTGACGTCATAGAAGTCGCTACTTTCCGGGCGCCACCTGAGGCTAAACAACATGTTGATACTCAGGGCCGCATTATGCAGGACAATGTGTTTGGCACTTTAGAACAAGATGCCTGGCGACGTGATTTTACGATCAATGCGCTCTATTACAATATAAAAGATTTTTCTATCATCGATTACACTGGCGGAATGGCCGATCTCAATGCGGGCCTTATCCGTTTAATTGGCGATGTTGAAACACGTTATCGTGAAGATCCTGTTCGCATGTTA
>NZ_DIAC01000104.1:2709-3072 GCF_002414625.1 Methylophaga sp. UBA5088
CCTGTCGCTTTTTAGCTAAGCTTGGCTTAAAGCTGGATAAAGATACAGAGCAAGGTATTTTTGATTGGGCACATTTGATTCGGGATATCCCGCCGGCAAGGCTGTTTGATGAAACACTAAAACTGTATCTGAGTGGCCAGGCTGCCATGACACATGAATTACTCTGTCATTACGGTCTGTTTGAGCATCTCTACCCACAAACCGCTGCGTTGTTGCATGAAGAACAAGACGGTTATCCAAGAACGATGCTGATGAAGGCATTAGAAAATACGGATATTCGTATCGCAGCCGGTAAGCCAGTGACACCAGCGTTTTTGTTTGCAGCAATATTATGGGAGCCAGTGCGGCAGCGTACGGTTTTAT
>NZ_DIAC01000104.1:3193-15770 GCF_002414625.1 Methylophaga sp. UBA5088
GTACGGTTTTATTGATGACTAATGGCATGCCAGAAATTCCAGCGATGCAGCGTGCATCATCTGAAATTATTGGAGAACAGATCCAACGTGTTGCTGTTCCCAAGCGTTATAGTCTGGTCACCCGAGATATTTGGACTTTGCAGCCCCGCCTATTGAAGCGTCAGGGAAAAAGAGCATTCAAAACATTATTGCATCCCAAGTTTCGTGCTGGATATGACTTTTTAGCATTAAGAGCTCAAGCTGGTGAACCGTTGAGTGAAACGGTAGATTGGTGGACAAAATTTCAGACAGAAACAGTGAAACAGCAACAGTCCATGGTCGATGCTCTGGGCAAAGAGGGCAGCGTCAAAAAGCCTCGCCGTAGACGCCGTAGACGACCCGCAGCGAAAAAGTCGGAACAAAATTGATGCAGGTTTTTATTGGATTGGGAAGTAATTTAGACGACCCGCAGACACAAATTTTGACAGCGATAGAAGATATAAAAAAACTCGAAGATACACGTCTTTTACATCAATCATCGCTTTATCATAGCCCGCCAATGGGGCCTCAGGATCAGCCGGATTATGTGAATGCGGTTGTCGAGGTGGATACAGCATTGCCGCCACATGTATTGCTTGATAACCTGCAACAACTTGAACAGAAACATGGCCGGGTGAAGAAACGCCATTGGGGCGAACGCACGTTGGATCTCGATATCTTGGTGTATTCCGATTATGTTATTGATGATGACAGACTCAAGGTGCCTCATCCAGGCTTAAGCGAACGGGCTTTTGTTGTCTATCCATTAGCCGAAATTGTTGCTGACTTAACTATTCCTGGACAAGGTCAGCTATCAGTAATCAAGCAAAACTGTCCTTTAGATGGCTTGAGAAAAGTGGAAACGCATAAATAATGAATCACTCACTATCACATCGTTATATTGTGGTTGAAGGACCTATCGGCGTAGGTAAAACGCATCTGGTAAAACGTCTGGCTGAGAGTTTTTCCGGCTCTGTTCTACTCGAACAGCCAGAACAAAATCCTTTTCTGGAAAAATTTTACCTTTATCCCAAACAATCCGCTCTTCCAACACAGCTCAGTTTTTTAATGCAACGCGTTAAGTTGGGTAAAACACTCAATCAAGATGACTTATTCAACGACTTGCACATCGCTGATTTCATGGTAGAGAAAGATAAGTTATTTGCTCAAATTTCCTTAGATGACGATGAGTTAGCGCTCTATAATATGGTTTATGATAATTTAACGTTACACCATAGAACCCCTGATTTAGTCATCTATCTGCAAGCATCATTGCCAGTGTTGAAATCGCGTATTGCTCAACGTGGCATTAGCTATGAGCAACACGTGGAAGAGGGCTACCTGAAACGGTTAGCTGATACGTACGCGGATTTTTTCCACTATTACGATGCGTCGCCGTTATTGATTGTGAATGCTGAACAAATTGATCTAGTGAATGGTGATCAAGATTATCTGCAATTACTTGAACAAATCTGCAGTATTCAAAGTGGTCGTCATTATTACAATCCATTACCCGTCTCAGAGAAGAAATAATCATGAGCCGTATTAGTCTTAAACATCTGCGTCAAATGAAAACGGCGCAAGAAAAAATTGCTGTACTCACTGCGTATGATGCGAGCTTTAGTTACGCACTTGAGCAAGCCGGTGTGGATGTTCTACTAGTAGGTGATTCTTTGGGAATGGTTATCCAGGGACAAGAGAGTACAGTTCCTGTAAGTGTTGACGATATGATTTATCACACGGCTAATGTGATCCGCGGTAGTGATAAGTTATTTGTCATCGCTGATATGCCGTTTATGAGTTATGCCAACGCTGAACAAGCTATCAAAAACGCTGCTCGCCTGATGGCTGAAGGCGGCGCTCAAATGGTCAAACTGGAAGGTGGCGCCGTCATCACCGATACAGTTAAACAGCTAACTGCACGTGGCATACCCGTATGTGGACATTTAGGGTTATTACCTCAGTCAGTTCATCGGTTAGGTGGTTACATCGTGCAGGGTCGTGAAACACAGGCCGCAGAAGAATTGATTGCCGATGCCATCAGTCTGCAAGAAGCTGGTGCAGATATGCTGGTATTGGAATGCGTACCGGCAACCTTAGGGGCCGTTGTATCCAAACAGTTGGATATTCCTGTGATAGGTATTGGTGCTGGTAGCGACTGTGATGGGCAGGTGTTGGTAATCTATGACATGTTGGGCTTAACGCCTGGCCGAAGACCACGCTTCAGTCACGACTTTTTAGCGGATACTGGCTCAATACAAGCCGCTCTGACAAGCTATGTACAATCGGTGAAATCAGGTGCATTTCCTAATGCGGAGCAGCAGTTCTAATGGCGATAGCAGAAAACTTGGGAGCATTACGAACCCGCATCAAAAGTTGGCGTCAACAGAATGAAGTGATTGCATTAGTACCGACAATGGGCAATCTGCATGAAGGTCATCTCTCTTTAGTACAAAAAGCGCGTGAGCTGGCGGATCGCGTTGTCGTCAGCATTTTTGTGAATCCGCTGCAGTTCAATGATAAACAGGATCTTTCTGATTATCCCCGAACATTGAATGAAGATATCCAGTTATTGAGTGAACTCGATTGTGAGCTGATTTTTACGCCGACTGAGGAAATGATTTATCCGAATGGTATGGCATCGTTAACCAAAGTCATTGTTCCTGGTGTCGATGATAAGCTCTGCGGCAAAGGTCGTCCTGGCCACTTTGATGGCGTCGCTACCGTTGTAACAAAACTATTCAATATGGTGCAGCCTGATATTGCCATTTTTGGTGAGAAAGATTACCAGCAATTAATGTTAATCAAGAAACTGGTGGCGGACTTAAATTTGTCGGTAGATGTGATTGGCGTGCCAACAAAAAGGCATGAGAGTGGACTGGCCATGAGTTCCAGAAACAGCTTATTGAACCAAAAACAATTAGTTCAAGCGCCGTTGATCTATAAAACACTGCTGTCAATGAAGCAAGCTATTGAAGAAGATGGCCTTACTGACTTCCATCAACTTTGTGCGACGGCGAAAGAAGAGTTACAAAAAGCGGGACTGGAACCTGAGTATGTCGATATTCGTCGCGCAAATGATCTGGAACTGGCTAATGCCAATGACAAACACATTCGTATTTTTGTGGCTGCAAGGCTGGGAAGCGTAAGATTAATAGATAATATTGCCTGTGACCTTGCCTGATTTTTGTTAAAAAGCGATAATATTGGGCTATTTCATAAGAACATTCTGGCTATGCAACTGACCTTTTTAAAAGCAAAATTACATCGTGCTTGTGTGACTCATTCCGAGTTGGAGTATGAAGGCTCGTGTGCAATTGACGGTAAGTTACTGGAAGCCGCTGGTATTCATGAATATGAGCAAATCCAGATTTACAATGTCGCCAACGGCGAACGTTTTACTACCTACGCTATTCGCGCAGAAGATGGTTCAAATATCATTTCAGTCAATGGTGCAGCTGCCCATAAAGCTTCCCCAGGCGATCGTTTAATTATTTGTGCATTCGCAACACTTGATGCCAAAGAAGTCGAAAACTTTAAGCCAACACTGGTGTATCTCGACGAAAAAAACGATATCACACACATGCGTCACGCTATTCCTGTTCAAGCTGCATAAAAAGAAACGAGTACTAAATCAATGGAAAGATTGTTTGAAAAAGCGCTCTGGAATAGTCGTTTTGTTGTACTGATAGCTGTTATCGCTAGTCTGATTACCGCATTAGCCATGTTTTATATGGCAACGGTTGATGTCTATTATTTACTTTCTCATCTTGGCGAATACATGTCACCTGATCTGATTGGTGATGCCAGAAAGGATTTTCGTGCTGAAACCGTGGCACACGTCGTTGAGGTGATTGATGGCTATTTGCTGGCGACCGTACTGTTTATCTTCTCTCTGGGCTTGTATGAGCTGTTTATCAGTAAAATCGAAGAAGCAGAAGAGAGTGAGAACTCAAAAGTATTAGCTATTCACAGTTTGGATGATCTAAAAGCACGTTTAGGCCGTGTTGTTTTGATGATTCTGATTGTTAACTTTTTCGAACATGCCATTAGCATGGACTTTCACGGTCCGCTTGATTTGCTGGCGCTTGCTGGTGGTATTGGCCTTATCGCACTGGCTTTATACTTCTCCCACGCTGACGACCACTAATCGTCACAAAAACGTCATTAAAACGTTATAAGGCTGTCATATCTTCTCTCTATGCTTGCAAGCTGTCTGCAAGCATAGAGAGAAAACATGCTCAATATCGAACAAGCCGTTCAACAAAAATTTCCTAAATTCGAACGCTCCCGTCCTTGGATAAAAAAATCGACGATTAGCTTTCTGCGTAAAATTACACACGAGCAGGAAGTGAATCGATTCCTCGAGTTGCATCAGGATTTAAAAGGCTTCGATTTTATTGAGCAGGTGCTGGATTATTTCAATTTCAGTTACAGCATTAGCCACCGTGATCGCAATAATATTCCGGCAACAGGGCGGGTGGTCATTGTTGCTAATCATCCACTGGGTGCGCTGGATGGTTTGTCATTATTAAAATTGGTTGGTGAAGTCCGCCGTGATGTCAAAATCGTCGCAAACGATATGTTAATGAATTTTAACGCGGTCGACTCTTTGTTCTTACCTGTCGATAATTTATCGAAATCCACACGCAAAAGTAGTATTTCTCGCATTATTGATTCTCTGAATAATGAAGAAGCAGTGATTGTTTTCCCGGCGGGTGAAGTATCGCGCATTCGTCCTAGTGGTGTACGTGATGGTAAATGGAATACCGGTTTTCTGAATTTTGCTAAGAAAACCAACTCACCTATTCTGCCTATCTATGTCGGTGCCAGAAACTCTTCCTTGTTCTACAGTGCATCCATGGTCTATAAACCACTTTCTGGCATGATGTTGGCGCATGAGATGTTTAATAAAAACTCAAAGAACATCACCATGCGTGTTGGCGAACCTATTCCTTATAAACAAGTTGACCAACTGCCATTGGTGAAAGCAGAAAAGGCTAAACTATTACGCCGCCACCTCTATCGGATGGCAAAAGGTAAAAAACCGTTATTTGTTACAGAGCAAACTATAGCTCACCCACAGGACCGTCGTAATATTAAACGTGAGTTGCAATCGGCGGAGTTATTAGGCCAGACAGCAGATAATAAAAAGATTTACTTATTTGACTATCAACCCGATTCAGCCGTGATGCATGAAGTCGGTCGTTTACGTGAGTTTACTTTTAGACAGGTCGGCGAGGGTACAGGAAAAAGGCGAGATATTGATCGTTATGATCGCGATTACCGGCACCTGATTCTATGGGATGAAAACGAATTAGAAATCGCTGGCGCTTACCGAATTGGTGAAGTGAATAATATACTGTCGCAAGCAGGCAGCCGAGGAATTTATAGTCAGGAGTTATTTTCATACGACCATGATGCCATGCAGCCATTTTTTGAAAAGGGAATTGAGTTGGGCAGGAGTTTTGTCAGTCCAAAATATTGGGGCCGACGTAGCCTGGATTATTTATGGTATGGCATTGGCGCTTACCTGAAACGATACCCTGATATCCGCTATCTATTTGGACCTGTTAGTTTATCAAACAGTTATCCTGATTTCGCTAAGGCGTTAATCGTTGGTTATTATCAACACTATTTTCCAGATGATAAACACTTAGCGATAGCGAAAAATTCGTATATTGCTGAGCGAAGCCTGCAACAACAAGTGTTGCAAACCTATTGCGGTACAGACGCCGAGGCTGATTTTACTGCCATGCGTGAGCAGCTGACGCATATGAATGTCACTATCCCCACCTTATATAAACAGTATGCCGATGTCTGTGAAGAAGGTGGGGTTCGCTTTATAGATTTTAATATCGACGCTGATTTTGGTCATTGTATTGATGGTCTGGTGATGGTGGATTTGGATAAACTAAAACCTGCCAAAAGAAAACGTTATCTGGGTAATGACTAACCGTGACAATGTTTTAGTTTTTTTCCACTACCGCAGAAACAGGGATCGTTTCTGCCTAGTTTTATCGCGGGTAGAATAATCCCATCATGATAGAACCATTCACCACTTTCACAGGTAAACCGTGAGCGTTCGTGTAGTTGGCCTACCGGGCTATCTTCATAAAATGCAACAAACTCCACCTCAGCCAGTTCATTTTTTTGCTGGTGATCCAGTACCTTCAGTCCTAACCATTGCGTGGTATTAATCGTATTTTGCAATAGTTCTCGTTCATCTAAACGTCGTTTTGATGGGTGCAATGTGGCAATTAAATAGTCTATCTCACCCAAATAAAAAGCACTGTAACGCGAGCGCATCAGTTGCTCAGCATTTTCTGCACGCTGTTGTTTTTTATGAAGCGGTTGGCAGCATTCGCTGTAAGGAAGCTGGCTGAGACAGGGACATAAGTGATTATTCATAAGCACTAGCGGGAATAGACATTAAATCTGGATACTGAAACTGATAGGACAGTAATGTTTTCACTTTATCGTTACTGACGATTTTATAGGAAGGCGTATTATCCTGATTAAAGTCTGGTACAGGCTGGTTCATTAGCTCTGCTGCATGGCGGTAAAATTGTTTTTTGCTTGGATGTGTGTCTGCACAGCCATTAAGTACCTCTCCCCAGACTTGTTGCTCCAATAGCTTTTCAATGATGCCGATGCAATCATCAAGGTGAATTAAATTCACCGGGGCATCCGCCTGTTGTACTTGCTTGCCATTTCTGAAAAAACGGCCTGGATGACGTTGTGGGCCTATCAAGCCACTGAAGCGAATAATGCTAGTGGAAAACTCCGAAGACTGCCTAAACAGGGATTCTATTTGCCACAGAATACTCTCTTCGTTTTCATATTGACGTTCTTCTCTAACCCAGTCATTGGTATTTTGGTAAACAGAACTGGAGCTGATAAATAACACCTGTTTAATCGGGCTTTGTTCAATCTGTTTGATCAGCTGCTCATATGCCATTTTATTTTTATTGGTGATATTGATAATGAGTGTGTCAGCGTCCAGAAACTGACTAAAGTCAGCAGGTGTTTCAATATCGATTTGATAGGCATCAAAGCCTTGTTCAACCAATAAAGACTGTTTTTCTGAGTCACGTGTCGAGAGTTTAATCTCGGTATTAGCTCTTTGTAACTGTCTTGCTAAGCGTAAGCCTAACCAACCACTACCAAGAATACTGATGGTATTAATGACACACCTCTAATTGAATTATTCAGATGGCGACACCATATCAAGCATTAGTCTTATTGTCATGGTTGTTTATACTATGGCGACAAATATAAGGGGAAGAGCAGGTATGAGTGCACCTGATATATCAAAATTATTTTCCGGCAATATTGTCACCATATTGTTCTGGCTGTTCTTAATGGGGTCACTTACCTTATTCTTTAATGGCTATATTCAACAGCGTGACAATCCGAATCAGGCTTTGATGTCCGCAAATTCAGGCACCGGAGAAGTCACATTAAAACGTAACCGTGATGGCCATTATCTGGCCCCTGGCTATATCAATGGTCACCCTGTTAATTTTTTACTGGATACAGGTGCTACTAATGTCAGTATTCCTGCTGCTATCGCAGAAGCGGCGGGATTAAAAAAAGGCGCTACATCGATGGTCTCGACAGCTAATGGTGTGGTGCCGGTATTTCAGACCGATGTCGACACGGTTCGTCTTGGTGGTATTACCTTAGAGCATGTCGATGCGAGTATTAATCCGCATATGAGTGATGGTGTGGTTTTATTAGGTATGAGTTTTATGAAGCATCTCGATATTACTCAGCGTAATGGTGTGATGACGCTACGTGTACCGGTGTCAGGATAAGGCAATCTTAACTACTTTCATATATTCGAAAGTCATGCGGGCAATCACTTCTTTATCTGGGTAATAGACGATATCTACCCGCGCGCCTTTTAATGATTTATATCGGCGTCGGCGTTTGTATTTAAAGGGGACATCCTGACCTTCTAATGTAATGGTATTCAATACCCACTCACCTTCTTCACGCTGCACATGTGAAGCCACTTTTTGCATGGTGGCGTGGATTAAATGGTCATTTTCAGCCAGCCATTTTTTGGTTTTTCTAACTTTCATGTTGATAACGTTGATGCAAAATGCTCACACGTTCTACATAAACTTTTGTCTCGGAGTATGGGGGAACATCATTATATTTTTTCACGGCATTGGGTCCTGCGTTATAAGCAGCTGTGGCGAGGCGAGTATTGCCTTTGAATAAAGATAGCAGCTCCGCCAGATATTTAACACCGCCTTCTATGTTTTGGTCGACATTAAAAGGCTTATCCACACCTAAGTCTTTGGCTGTACCTGGCATTAATTGCATCAGGCCCTGAGCGCCAGTTCTGGAAATCGCTTTTTTATTGAACGCTGATTCCGCATGAATAACGGCTCTGACCAAGGCGGCATCCACGTTATATTTCTTGGCATAGCGTTTTACTTCGTCAGCATAGGATGAAAAATCCAGTTTAATGGTATGCCAGTTTATTTTTGATGAGGGATTACAGGCATAACAGCTGTATTTTAAAATTTCGAAATGACCATGTGCAGGTTTTTGATCTGAAAAAACAAACCCTTCACCTGTTTGTGATTTGTATATGACAGTCTGTGATGTGGCTTGCCTAACATTACTGAACTCAATGGAACCATCCGGGTTTTGGATTCGCTGAATGGTGTCTGCCACAGTCTGCTGACTTAAAAACACCATCAGACTGAGCAAGGACCATTTCATCAGCGTATTCATGTCTAAAACCAATAACGTCCAGAACTGGCTATCAGAATAGTGATAAGACCTAAGATCAGGTTGAGCAGAACCAGTTTACGTATTTGCGTTAAGGCTGTAGCGCCTGCAATCCAGTCATGCTCTACTACTGCCCATTTCAGCTTTTTGAATGGATTAAAAAATACATGCATAAAAATGAGCATCATAAAGATGCCAATCAATAACATGATATGAACATGAATGCCGACTCCATCAACGCCGCCCATGCCACCTAGTAGAGAAATCATCCACACGCCAGTAAGCAATAGGGTTGCTATAGCCAACCAGACCCAATTGAAAAATGTTTTTAAGACACCTGCCCACAGAGGCAGACGCTGTTCCTGAGTGAGTAGTTCAACTGCTGCAGGACGAAGGGCGGTGTAGGCAAAAAACATACCCCCCACCCAAATCACGGCAGCTAACAGGTGTAAAGGTAAGGCAATTATCATAAGTAGGCTCTCTTTATATGTTTTGTTAATTCGTGTTTATAGGTATATCGGCAATGTTAATTTTCCACTCACTTGGACCTGTTTTATGTACCGAATGACCTTCACTATCGACAGCCACAGTGACGGGCATATTTTCTACATAAAATTCGCGGATAGCTTCCATACCCAGTTCTTCGAATGCCACCATACGTGATGATTTAATAGCTTTTGACACTAAATACGCTGCGCCACCAATGGCAATCAGATAAACCGAATGATGTTGTTTTATTGATGCGACTGTTTCATCACCACGTTCCGCTTTACCAATCATGCCTAACAAACCGGTCTGTTCCAGCATCATATCTGTGAATTTGTCCATTCGAGTTGCTGTTGTTGGACCTGCAGGACCGACAATCTCACCTTTAACCGGATCGACAGGACCTACGTAATAGATAAAGCGATTATTGAAATCAAGCCCGTCAGGTAACGACTGACCATTATTCAGTAAATCGGCAATTTTTTTGTGCGCCGCATCACGTCCTGTTAACAAATGGCCTGACAATAAGAGCGTTTCACCAGGCTGCCATTCAGCGATGTCATCTGCTGATATATTGTCCAAATCAACATGACGAGTATTTTCTGCGGCTTCCCAGGTAATATCTGGCCAGTCATCCATGGAGGGTGGTTCAAACTCAGCGGGACCAGACCCATCTAGAGTGAAGTGGATATGACGGCTGGCGGCACAATTTGGAATCATGGCGACAGGTAATGAGGCAGCATGCGTTGGATAATCACTGATTTTGACATCCAGTACCGTGGTTAACCCACCCAGTCCTTGCGCACCAATCCCCAGTTGATTAACCTTTTCATACAATTCGATACGTAGCTTTTCAGCCGCCGTTTCTGCACCGCGATCCATTAATTCTTGGATATCGATGGGATGCATTAACGACTCTTTTGCCATCAGCATCGCTTTTTCTGCTGTGCCACCAATACCAATACCTAACATACCTGGCGGACACCAGCCTGCGCCCATGGTGGGTACAGTTTTTAATACCCAATCAACCAGATTGTCGCTTGGATTCAGAATGGTGAATTTGGCTTTGTTTTCTGAGCCGCCACCTTTGGCTGCAATAAGAACGTCGACTTGATTTCCCATGACCAGTTCAGTGTGAATAACCGCCGGGGTATTGTCGCCAGTATTTTTCCGTTGACCGATGGGATCAGACACAATCGAAGCCCGTAACACATTATCAGGATGAAGATAGGCACGACGCACACCTTCATTCACCATAACGTCAAGACTTTTAGTGGTTTCCCAATTCACATCCATGCCCACTTTGACAAAGACATTAACAATGCCTGTGTCCTGACAAATAGGGCGATTGTTTTCGGCACACATTCTGGAGTTCACCAGAATCTGTGCGATAGCATCTTTTGCCGCAATGGATTGTTCGCGCTCGTAAGCGGCTGTCATTGCCTGAATAAAATCTTTTGGGTGATAACAGGCAATAAATTGCAGTGCGTCTGCAATACTGTCGATAAAGTCAGTCTCTTTAATGACTGTCATGTATTCAACCTCAGCTCAATTTTTGTTTGATGATGCTGACCACATCCTCAATCGCAAACTCTTCGCCATCACCGCTGCGACGGTTTTTGTATTCGATCATGCCATTATCCAATCCGCGTTCACCTAAAATTAGCCGATGTGGAATACCAATCAATTCCATATCAGCAAAGGCAACGCCAGGACGCAGACCACGATCATCAAGTAATACGTCGACACCAGCATCAAGCAACTGCTGATAGACTTCTTCAGCTTTTTCTTTAACTCGAACTGATTTATGTGCGTTAACAGGCACTAAAACTACTTGGTAAGGCGCAATAGATTCTGGCCAGATAATGCCGCGATCATCATGATTTTGTTCAATTGCAGCAGCGACAACCCGTGATACACCAATGCCATAACAACCCATGGTGATAACTTGTGATTTGCCGGATTCTGTCAACACAACCGCGTTTAATTTACTGCTGTAGTTTTCACCAAGCTGGAATATATGACCCACTTCAATACCGCGTGCGATTTCTAATGTGCCATCGCCATCTGGACTTGGGTCACCAGCCACCACTTTACGCAAGTCTGCTGTTTCAGGTTCAGCTAAATCACGCCCCCAGTTCACGCCAGTTAAATGTTTATCATCCTGATTGGCGCCACAGACGAAGTCACTGACAAACGCAGCTGCATGATCAACGATAACAGGGATGGTCAAACCTACAGGCCCAACCGAACCAATATTGGCATGACTGATTTCAAGTACTTTTTCAGGAGTAACAAAGGTGAGTGGTGCGGCTACTAGAGGGTGTTTTTCAGCTTTAATCTCATTGAGTTCATGATCGCCACGAACAACCAGAGCGACAACCGAACCTTCTTCAGCACCTTCAACTAATAGCGTTTTCAGACATTGTGAAGCGGGTATATCAAGGTACTGACTAACATCATCAATAGTGTGCTGAGCAGGTGTTTCAACCACGGTCAAGGTTTCAGTTGCAGCTGCACGTTCACCTTGTGGGGCGATGGCTGCAGCTAATTCAACATTAGCGGCATAATCGCTTTTATCACTAAAGGCGATAGCATCTTCACCGGAACTGGCTAATACATGAAACTCATGTGAGGCATTACCACCAATACTGCCAGTATCAGCCTGAACAGCACGGAATTCCAAGCCGATGCGACTGAAAATACGAGAATATGTCGCATACATATTGTCATAGGTTTCTTGCAAAGAAGCCTGATCCAAATGGAAGGAATAGGCATCTTTCATCAAAAACTCACGGGCACGCATTAAGCCAAAACGTGGACGAATTTCATCACGGAACTTAGTCTGGATTTGATAAAAGTTGACCGGTAACTGTTTATAACTGCGAATTTCCTGGCGCACCAGATCGGTGATCACTTCTTCATGGGTCGGTCCATAGCAGAACTCACGCTGATGACGATCGGTAATGCGTAATAATTCGGGACCATATTTTTCCCAGCGTTGGCTTTCTTGCCAGAGTTCTGCAGGTTGAACTGAAGGCATTAACACTTCCTGCGCGCCGGCTTTATCCATTTCTTCACGGACAATGGCTTCAGTTTTTCTGAGTATTTTCAATCCCATTGGCAACCATGTGTATAAGCCTGATGCCAGACGACGAATTAGTCCGGCACGGAGCATTAATTGATGGCTGACAATTTCTGCGTCTGCTGGTGTTTCTTTTAATGTGGAAATAAGCAGGTTTGAGGCGCGCATGTGTTTTTATTTTTCCTGTAATAATAATGGTTTAGCCCTAAGGCTGTGAGTGTTCTAAAAAGTTAGAAG
>NZ_DIAC01000015.1:0-1927 GCF_002414625.1 Methylophaga sp. UBA5088
AAAGGGAGCCTAGGCTCCCTTTTTTATTGCTTACTTTTGATGAGTTGTTTCAACTCATCTAACTGTCTAGATAAATCCTGAATAGTGGGTTCACCAGCATGCTCTTGTTGCCATTGTTCAGCATTTTCTTTCTCCATCACATTCACAACAATGCCAATTAACATGTTCAAAAAAGCAAAAGCATTTAAAAAGATAAAGCTGATATAGAAGGCCCAGCTAAATGGATAGAACTCCATTGTTTCATACATGACATCTGTCCAGTCTTCAAAGGTCATCACTCGAAATAATGTCAGCATCGAAACAGCAATATCCCCCCATAAGGTTTCATTCACACTGGCAAAGAAAGTAGTGCCAACTGCAGCGTAGATATATACGATAATAAACATCAGCAGCGCGACATAACCAAGCTGAGGCAAGGCCCTCAGTAATGAGTTTAAGAGAGTTCGCAACTCTGGAATGACCGAGACCATCCGCAAAACACGGAAGATCCTTACCAAACGGCCCACCAGAGCCAGTTCACTATCCTCTATGGGAATTAAGCTGACTACAACAATAATGGTGTCGAATATATTCCAGCCACTTTTGAAAAAATTCAGCTTGTTGGTTTCAGCAAAAAAGCGAATGCTGATTTCAATAAGAAAGAAGATGGTAATGCCATAATCCAGCCAGACAATGACGGTGAGCAGTTGACTGGGGATATTATAAGTTTTTGCCCCTATCATTAATGCTGAAAAAAGAATGACAGCAACAACAATCGTTTCAAATATCTTGTTCTGTTTAATGTTAAGAAAAATAGCCGCAAAACGATGGGTTCTTTGGGTAAGGGCTGAGGCCATTTTTACTCCTGTTTAAATATAAATCTTGGCTAGCTGCGGAATAATAGCGATTGGAAAAATTTATGCAAGTTAGCATGTTATGTGTGCGGTAGATATGCTATGTTCAGTTGACGCTATCCATGGAGAATGCATATGAAGACTTTACGAGATATCATTGGGATAAGCCATGAACCTTCAGCATTAAGTGAGTCTGCGCTCATACTGATTGATTGTCAGAATACCTACAGGGAAGGGGTATTGAAGTTGGATAATGTTGAACCAGCGCTTCAGCAAGTAAAAAAATTACTCGAGCTTGCACGTGAACATGGTGTTCCTGTTTTTCATATCCAGCATGATGGTGGAAAAGGTTCACCGTATGATTTGAATAGCCGCTTGGGTGCTATTGCCGATGAAGTGGCGCCGATTGATGGCGAATATGTCATTGAAAAAAGTTTTCCCAATGCATTTATTCAGACATCATTGGATGAAGCACTCAGAAAACGAAGCATAGAAAAAATTATCCTTGCTGGCTTCATGACACATATGTGTGTGAACTCGACTGCTCATGGCGGTTTTAATCGTGGTTACAATGTGACGATTGTGGCAGATGCCACAGCCACGCGTCCTCTATGTTTAAACAATGGAAAGCAGCTTTCTGCTGAGCAGGTCCAGGAAGTCACTATTGCTGCTACTCGTGATTTATATGCAGCAATTGTCGATACGGTTGACGATTTGGCCATTGAAGCTCGGCCCGACTAAGATTTACTTGTCACCCGGATTCTCTGACCACTGCTGTGGAACGCGTTGGATTTGACTAATATCGTAACCGACGTTCTCGATCAGTTTTAGCATGTGCTGATAATCTGCCTCTGGGATGGTCGGCGTTCTGGCCATAATCCAAACATAATCACGCTTATTGCGTGCGACGATAGTCTGAGAGTAATCTTCGGTCAGGTACATGATTCGGTAATCTGCTTTTATAGGCCAGATAAACTGCATTCCCCAGATAGCGTTAGTTTGTTCATCCGTGATGAATCCTTTGGGGTGATAGGTTTTTAATTCACCGTCAAAACTGTCTTCGTGAAACGTGAATGTGGTCTGAATTGTGCCGT
>NZ_DIAC01000015.1:2013-6282 GCF_002414625.1 Methylophaga sp. UBA5088
GAATTGTGCCGTCATCATTCAACTCATAAGATTCGATGGCATTATGTGCCCCTTTTTCAATAAAGGTGGGGATATTGGCGATTACGTACCAATCACCCATAAACCGGTCTATGTCGACATAAGAGACGGGTTCGATAGGTGGATGACTTTTTTGGCAACCGCTCAATAACATCATCATGACAATAATTCCTGTAATACTTAGACGCATATTTTCACCTTTTTTAGCGAACATCATTGATTGTGTATCGTGAATTTGCCGTGAAGCACGTATTTGATTCAAATGCACTTTTTAAGTGCGTATTTGTGAACCAAAAGTTTGGTGAATGGCAAACCGATGCTGGTACAAACACTAACTACTTAACCTGCTAAGCTCGGTATAATGGAATGGTATGAGAAGATCACTTGCAATGTTTTACGATTAATGCGCCGATGGCTGAAAAATTGCTTATGTCTGTGATTTACTGATGACTTCTACAGAAGGAAGAACGGAATGACACATAAAATAACTCAAGGTACGGTTCTGTGCAGCTAACTTCTCATTCAGATTATGCGCTGAGACTTTTGATGTATTTAGCGATTCACAGTCAGGAAAAACCGGCTACGGTCAAAGATGCATCTGAACGGTATGGTATTTCTACAAATCATCTGGCAAAAGTGGCGCAACGATTGGTGCAAGAAAAACTTATTATCAGCCAGCGTGGCAGGGGCGGTGGTCTGAAATTAGCTTTGCCAGCAGAAGAAATAAATATTGGATTGCTTCTGCGAAAGATTGAAAATCCGGAATTATTGGAATGCTTTGGTACCAACTGTCAGTGTCCAATTGAGTCGGTTTGTGTACTTTTTAGTGCGCTAAGAAAAGCTCAAAAAGCATTTTTTGCAGTTTTGGATGAGTATACACTGGCCGATGTGGTAAAGAATAAACATAAACTGCAACAAAGCCTATCATTGCCAACGGCAGTGTAAACGCACCACTAATGCGTATATAGTGAGAGAGTCATAGGGAGTGGTTTACTCAGTTCCTTTGTCGTTTCAATAGTCAGCAGGTAGTGTATGTCGCATGTAAATACTATTGGTATGGTGCTTTATCTTTTTTTGGCAATCTTTGGCGGTTTTTTATCCGGGCTTTTCAGCCGTTATGTATACCTTGCTGCACGTAGGGATTTACCTATGTGGGCTGCTGTTCTCTCCAGCGTTGTTTTTTATATTCCTGTTTTCTGGGCCATCATCAGTTTATTCAAACAAGATGACCTAGACGTCTTTTATATTCTTTTGCTAATCAGTTTTGCTCTGGGTGTCAGACATCATAGAAAAATGAGTACTGCGAATGACAAGGATGAACGTGATTATCCTTTCGACCTAGACTAAAAAATTGGAAATAATGTGAAAGCTTGAATACTATTGACCATTTATTTTTGGTGTCTTCTCTTTGAAAAATCGTAAGCGTCTTTACACACTCATTATAAGCATCATCGTTTTAATGGGCTTTTTAGCAACAAGTTTAATTGGTTACTTTGTTGCCAGAAGTTCGATCTCACAACGCCTGCAACAAGAGATGCTTCCGCTGACCAGTGATAATATCTATTCAGAAATTCAGCGAGATCTGCTTCATCCACTGGTGATTTCTTCTTTGATGGCCAATGATGTTTTTGTATTCGATTGGGTCAATGAAGGTGAGCTTGAACCAGAAAAAATGCAAAGTTACCTTAGCCAGATTCAAGAGAAATACAACACTATTACGGCATTTTTTGTGTCCAGTAAAACGCAGAATTATTACCATCCAACTGGCATCTTGAAGAAAGTATCTGAAGACGTTGAGGCTGATGCCTGGTATTACAAAGCAAAAAACGCCAATCAACCTTACCTCATCAATATTGACCGAGATACGGCTGAGCCAAACCGTCTGAGTATCTTTGTCAATTATCGCGTTCTTGATAAGAAAGGAAAGTTTATTGGGGTGATAGGTGTTGGATTATCTTTACTGGTTGTAGAAGAGCTGATTGAAAATTATCAACAGCGTTACGGTCGAGAAATCTATTTTATAGACCGACAAGGTCAAGTTATGCTGCAAAGCAGCAAGTACAGTAAGGAACTTCATATTCAGAATAAAGAAGGTCTGGATAAGGTATTTACACGTATTCTCACGACGCCCAGTTCATCATTTTCTTTTAACACGGTCAATGGCAGTACCATTTATCTCAATAGCCGTTTAGTGCCCGAATTTGACTGGTATCTGATTGTCGAGCAGGTTAACGACCCGAGTACAGAAAAAGTCGAAAACGCCTTGATTCTAAACCTTATGGTGTCATTTGCCATAAGTCTTATTGTGCTTTTTATTTTGCATTTAGCGTCAAGAGGATATCAGGGTCGTCTTGAAACCATGGCCACCAAGGATAAGCTTACAGGTGCAATCAATAGGCAAGTATTTGATTCATTCTTTACACAGGCTGTTGCCAGGGGTAAAAGACACCAGGAAGCTTTATCACTCGTACTGATTGACATTGACCACTTCAAACAAGTTAATGACAATCATGGTCACCAGTATGGTGACTATGTACTTACCACAGTGGCTGGCATTATGCGCCAACAGGTTCGTGAAGAAGATGTGGTATGTCGTTGGGGTGGCGAAGAATTCGTTTTAATGTTGCAAGATTGTAATCAAAATCAAGCCATTAAACTCGCAAACAACATTCGCGAAGCGATTGCCCAGCATGTATTTGAATACAATGGTAAAAAACGTCAAATTACAGTGAGTGCTGGGGTGGCTGAGTATCAACAGCAAGAAACAATGAGTCAGTTAATTGCTCGGGCTGATGTTTCACTTTACCAAGCGAAAAATAATGGTCGAAATTGTGTTCGCTGAGAGATGAGTTGAATATGTTAAACAAACATCGATTGTCATTATCAGTGCTTTGTGTTTGTTTAATTTTGGCTTGCTTTCCTGTTGCAACGTCGACTGATCATCAGCTTAAACAAATGATGACGGTCACCTTGTCAGTCTATGCTTTGGCGAGAGGCTTAAATGGTGTCATCTCTGTTGCTCAGGGAACTGAAGTTTCTATAGAACCCATGGGCGTCGGGCTGACATTAGCACCGGGACAAATACTCGATCCTTTAAATGACCTAATAGAACAATTCTCAAGTGTGTTATTAGCTGCCTCAGCTTCACTCGGCATTCAGCAAATTATCTTATTTTTATCTGATCAAGCATTTTTGAGAATAGCGATTGCAACATTAGCACTGATAGCGGCGGCGAGTTATTTTTTAGCTAAAACATCACAGCAACTCACACCTGTTTTTCTTAAAACAGTATTGTTTTTATCTATTCTAAGGTTATTGATACCTGTATCAGTGATGGCTAGTGCAACGGTGCATGAGTTATTGGCATCTCAGAGGGAAGAAGCTGTTATTGTCTTGGAACAGACCCAGAATGAAGTGGAAACATTGAGTGAGCAACAACAGAAAAAATCAAAAGGCTGGTTTAACAGTCTGAAAGGCCAGTTAGATATAGAAGCAAAACTTCAGCAAGTCAGGGAGCAGGCAGATCGTGCAGTTAAAGCAGCTGTCTATCTACTTGCTGAGTTTGTTTTATTAATGTTATTTATTCCTTTATTAACGCTGTGGCTTTTATTCAAATTCACTGTCCATGTATATCAAATAAAGCTTTAGGTCATTTTCTCAGTAGTTTCTTCACGTTGGTTGAGATCATTGGTGAGTTGATTCAGGGTGCTTAATAAGTCAAAAAACTCTGTTGATGACAAATTAGTTTTACATGCCACTTTATTTTGAACTTCAGCGATATGGGGCTCCAATTGTCTCGCTTTGTTCGTTAGGAAAAGGCGAACAACCCTTTCATCTTCATCTGTGCGAACTTTCTCAACCAGCTCAGCAGCCTGAAGCCGTTTAATGATGGGAGATAATGTACCTGAGTCTAACTTCAGTTGTTTCATCACATCTTTAATGGCGACACCATCTTTTTCCCACAAAACAACTAAAACCAGATATTGGGGGTAGGTGAGATCATATTCATTTAACAGACTGCGATAAAATCGTGTGATGCTGTTCGTAGCACTATATAAAGCAAAGCACAGTTGATTATCGAGTCTCAAGTTATCAAAGTTTGACATGCGTTGATTCCTTAAAAAATTTGCTTATTAACATTGCCACGATGCAATAAGGCTTAGTCGCCGTTGATTGATTCGCTTAAGTCTATAACAACTCAAGATTGCTCATTATAGAGAGTAATCAAAGCAACGCAAATCGGATTTATTC
>NZ_DIAC01000015.1:6379-8850 GCF_002414625.1 Methylophaga sp. UBA5088
AAAAGATATACCATATCTCAGACTCATTATATCAGTCTGAGTTTCGGTAAATTGAGACGAATTTGTGATTTTATTGCATCGACATTTGGACGAAAAACCAGTTGAAAGACTTCTTGCTGTGAATCAGCTGCGATAAAGGGCTTTATTTCATACCCCTCAAAGAAGAGTTCAGCCCTAGCCTGACAGATATTTCTCACACCCTCATTAAAAGCGAGATTGTCTCTTGCTAGCATTTCTGCATTTGCCAGTGTCCAGTCGAGAGTTAACCATTGTCGATAGCAACTTTCTGCCAGTCTTTGAGCAGGGGACGATGTTTTTGTATTACTTTTACAGGATAACTGGCTATCACAAGCGAAAGTCTGATTTAGAGCGATAACGGCGGTGACAAGAATGGGAGCAATGAACGGTGTATATTTCATAAAAAACTCCCAATAATAAAGTGAGACTGGTATTGACCAAGTGACTAAATAATAACATTAAAATGCTTGCGCACAAGCATTTTAATGTTAAGGATATCCTGGCAATTATTGATTAATAATTTTAACTTCTCGTTGTGGGAAGGGAATTTCGATATCGTTTTGTTTCAGAATATCCCAAATCATCAACAGTAGGTCAGCACCAACCCTGTTGGGACCATCATCAATGCCTTGCATCCAGAATTCGACCAGAATATCTATGCCAGAGTCAGCAAAGCCTTTTATTTCGGCGTCTGGTCTTTCTTCAATAGGTATATCCTCACCACTCATCACTTGTGGATGACTTCCCACTGTTTCTCGAACCAGTTCAAAGAGCTGGTGTAAATCTGTTTTATAGGCAACCTGAAACTCCAATGAGTAGCGTTGTTTGGTATTTTTGTGTGTCCAATTGGTGAAGCTGGTCGTAATAAATTGTTCGTTGGGCACCATGATGTCTTTGCCGTCATAGGTTTCTAAGGTCGTTGAACGCATATTGAGTTCACGTATGGTGCCACAGCGACCATCTTCCATCTCAACAAAGTCACCCACGCTCAGGGAGCGGTCCAATAGAAGAATGATACCGGAGATAAAATTGGATGCGATGGCCTGAAGTCCAAACCCTAGACCAACACCAAGCGCACCGCCGAACACGGCCAATGCGGTCAAATTAATGCCCATGATTTGAAGTAACAGTAAAAAGACGACAAAGAAGAGTCCTACTTGAAATAACTTTGCAAACACCTCCCTTGTACCAATATCCAAATCATGCTGATTGCGAATGATTTGCTGACCGGCACTGTTGGAAAGTCGACCTAACCAAAATAAAACCGAACCAAAGATGAGAACTCTGGCTACGCCATAAGCAGAGATTTTAAAGTTGCCGATCTGCAGTGAGATTGTTTCAAGGTAAGCGACAACTTCATCCAGCCAGCCAAATACGTGCAAAACAGCAATAGGCAAAATGAACCATAAAGCGAGTTTTCTAAAAAGCTGTTTCTCAACGAACCGGGTGATAATGGTGTAAAGCATAAAAATGACGGCAAGGCTCAAGCTGAGTTTAACCAGCCAGGCTTGACCAATCACAGCTTGACTGATGTCAGCGGCTACAGACATTGATAACACCAGCATAAGTGGCAGAATGAGTTCTCTCAGTCTGAATATACCTTGACGAATTTGAAGAATAGGCCCTTCCGTTGGCCTTTCTCTGAGAAGAGGGGACAGATTGCGAAGGAAACGATTCACTGACAAGCCAATGAGCAGAGCCAGTATGATTAATCCAATTTGTGAATAAAATTTTGGACTACTTAACCAATGCATTAATTGACTCAGAAATTGTTCGATCAGACTTTGGTAGTGTTCGATATCCATGGTGTACCTTTCTATTTATCTCGGACACAATGTATTTGACTGATTTTCATATGGCAACTATTTAGACCCTGAACTTTATTGGATTCCGTCAGTCAGCAAGTGGAAACCATCAACAGGGATAAAATATGAACGCAGGATTTGGTTTAAAACATCGGGTTGTGTTTATCACTGGCGCTAATAGAGGAATAGGTAGAGTTATCGCAGAGACGCTACTCGATTATGGTGTTGAAAAAGTCTACCTTGCGGTAAGAGATTTGAGTTCGGTAGATGATTTTGAAATGCGTTATGCTGATCGCGTCACACCTATATTTCTCGATCTTAATCAACCTAATTCAATTTATGCTGCAGCAGCAAACGCACAGGATGTGGATGTTGTTATCAATAATGCAGGTATTTTAAATAAAGCCGCTATTTTAGACCCAGCCGCCATTGAGTCCTTACAGAATGAATTTGATATCAATGTATTTGGCTTGTTGAGAATGGCACAAGCATTTGCTCCGTTATTAAAGAACAACGGTGGTGGTGCATTTGTTCAACTCAACTCAATTGCATCACTAAGAAGTGTGCCAGCTTTTGCGACATACGCGGCATCTAAAGCCGCCGCATACTCTCTAACTCAAGCCATTAGGCACGAGCTGGGTCAGCAAG
>NZ_DIAC01000090.1:0-4348 GCF_002414625.1 Methylophaga sp. UBA5088
GATTTTTGTGTCAACCTATAGATTGCTTGAGACAGCCAGATTGACGAGGTCGCTATATTAGCAAAGCCCGGCCTGAAAAAACAGGCCGGACACTCGCTTTTTTACTTTTAAACGTGCTTTTCAGCTAAAGCCTGCCATGTACTCACAACAGTATCCGGATTCAGAGAGATACTGCTAATGCCACGTTCTAATAACCACTCTGCAAGATCTTCATGATCTGAAGGTCCTTGACCACAAATACCGACGTATTTATCCGCTTTTTTACACGCGGTAATGGCCATATCCAGCATCTTCAATACAGCAGGATTACGTTCATCAAATGAACCCGCTACTAATGCTGAGTCACGATCCAAGCCCAGTGTTAACTGAGTCATATCATTTGAACCGATTGAGAAACCATCGAAGAACTCAAGGAATTCATCTGCCATCACAGCATTTGAAGGTAACTCACACATCATGATTAGACGCAGACCATTTTTGCCACGCTCCAGTCCGTTTTCTTTTAGTAAGTTAACGACTGACTCAGCTTCGTCTAATGTACGAACAAATGGAATCATCAATTCAACATTAGTTAAGCCCATTTCATCACGAACGCGCTTCATTGCTTCAATTTCAAGTTTGAAGCATTCAGCAAAATCGTCTGATGAATAACGCGATGCACCGCGGAAACCGATCATTGGGTTTTCTTCTTCAGGCTCAAATAATGTACCGCCAATCAGATTGGCGTATTCATTTGATTTGAAGTCTGACATACGCACGATGACTGTCTCAGGATAGAATGCAGCAGCAATGGTTGAGACACCCTCTGCAATACGGCTTATATAGAATTCTACTGGGTCGCCATAAGCAGTTGTACGTTCTTTAATCGCTTGTTTAACTTCACCTTCCATCTCATCTGCATTCATCAATGCTTTTGGATGAATACCGATCATATTGTTGATGATGAATTCCAAACGAGCCAGACCGACACCTTTGTTTGGTAATTGTGCAAAGCTAAATGCACGGTCAGGGTTACCAACGTTCATCATAATCTTGACTGGCAACTCAGGCATATTATCGAGTTCTTCTACGCGATGTTCGAATTCGAGCAAGCCAGCATAGATATTACCTTCATCACCCTCAGCACAAGAGACAGTGACTTCTGTGCCTTCTTTAATGGTTTCAGTCGCATCGCCACAGCCTACAACAGCAGGAATACCTAATTCGCGAGCGATGATAGCCGCGTGGCATGTACGACCACCACGGTTAGTGATAATCGCAGAAGCACGTTTCATGATAGGTTCCCAATCTGGATCTGTCATGTCTGTTAACAGAACGTCACCTTCTTGGAATTTATTCATTTGATCGAGACTGTTTAGTAAACGCACTTTGCCTTGACCAATTTTGCTGCCAATAGCGCGGCCAACAGAAAGTAATTCACCTTCTTGTTTCAGAACGAATGTTTCACGAACGTTTTTCTTGGTACGACTTTGCACTGTTTCAGGACGCGCCTGAACAATATAAATTCGGCCATCATTACCATCTTTAGCCCATTCCACATCCATAGGACGCTTATAATGTTTCTCAATGGTGACAACCATTTTCGCTAAAGACTCAACTTCTTTGTCAGTTAAGCAGAAATGTAAGCGTTCTTCTGCATCAACATCCACCGTTTTCACCGGAGATGAAGCATCCCCAGAGTAAATCATTTTAATGGCTTTATGACCGACTGTACGACGTAAAACTGATGGACGACCGGCTTCTAGAGTATTTTTATGAACATAGAACTCGTCAGGGTTGACAGCACCTTGCACCACCATTTCGCCCAGGCCATAACTACCAGTAACGAAGACAACATCACGGAAGCCACTTTCTGTATCAAGAGAAAACGCAACACCGGCACTTGCAATATCAGAACGCACCATTTTTTGGATGCCAGCAGATAAAGCGACTTCACTATGATCAAAGCCTTGGTGGTCACGATACGCAATAGCACGATCATTAAATAATGATGCAAACACTTCACGAATCGCTTTTTTGATGTTTGCTAAGCCTGAAACGTTAAGAAATGTTTCTTGTTGTCCCGCGAAAGAAGCATCAGGTAAATCTTCTGCCGTTGCTGATGAACGCACAGCAAAGCTTGCTTCAGGACCGTATTCTTTTTCCAGCGCGGCATAAGCTTCGTCTATCGCTTTTTCCATCGCTTCTGGATAAGGAATAGTCATAATCCAATCACGGATTTCCTGACCTGTTTTTTGCAAAGCAGTGACGTCATCGACATCCAGCTCACGCAAGCGTTCATTGATTTTACTCTGGAGTCCATCGTGCAGAAGAAACTCCCGGTAAGCATCCGCTGTTGTGGCAAAGCCACCTGGGACATCGACTCCTAGAGGGGCGAGATTTTGCAGCATTTCACCTAATGAGGCGTTTTTACCACCTACTCTGCCGACATCCTCCATGCATAGCTTATCCAGAGAGATAACATATTCCGACATAGTTATAACTACCTTGCTTTTATAGATTTATTAAACATTAAAACCGACTCTCTTACTCGCTCCCGGCCCAAGCCCAGTGCACGTACTACACGGCTTGAGATTTCTTCGATTGAAGTATCGGTTGTTTCGAAAACGGCAATTCCCGCTTTATCGAACATAGATTGTGCTTGTGTCAATTCTGCCTGACAAATTTCCAGAGAGGCGTATTCACTCCCGGGCCGGCGTTGGCGTCTGATACGACTTAATGGTACGGGCTTAATTGTTAGCCCGACCAGTTTATCAATATTATCCAATAAACACTGAGGTAATTCATCTGAAGACAAGTCTTCTGGCGTCAAAGGATAGTTCGCCACTTTGAGTGAAAAGTTCATTGCCAGATAAAGACTTGTAGGGGTCTTACCACAACGTGACACACCAGCAAGAATCACATCGGCATCATTATAATGATCGGGTCTGACACCATCATCATGCGTCAGAGCGAAGTCAATGGCGTCTAATCTGCGCTGGTATGTGGTATCGCTAAATGCAATTCGCGAGACACCTTGTTTATGTGATGACTCAACACCAAAGAAACTTTCCAATGAGCCAATATAACTGTGAAACAAACTAATAACACAAGCGTTGGCGCTCTCGATAATGTATTGCTCATCATCATGCACTAAAGTGCTAAAAACAACGGGTTTGAGATTAGACTCTAAGCTGGTTTCGTTTATTTTCTCTCTGGCCTGTAATGCTTTTTCTGGGGTGTCTACAAAGGCCAGTGTGATGGTTTCGAACTCGAGATCAGGAAATTGAGCCAACAAGCACTTTCCATAAGATTCGGCAGTAAGTCCGGTGCGGTCTGATACAAAGAACACTTTCCGTATTTGTTCAGAATATTGTAGTTCTGTTTCTGTCATGTGTTAATCATGTGCCGAAATACAGGAATTGATCAACAAAAATTTTGCGTTAAGACAAAACACTGTTTACTCAATTCAGACCATACCGTATTTACTCGTCATATCAAAAAGACCTGTGGGATCATTTTCAAAACGAAAATACGGCAACCAAAACCGTGAATAATCGCATCTTTTTAAACTAAAAACCAGACTTAATCGATATATTATACTTTTGACAATCAGACACTTTATGATAACTGGCCCGAGGGAAAGGGCCTATCTAGGATAGATATATAAATGAGTACCTTGATTCATCCCAATGATGCGCTTGTCAATGAAGAGGCACCACTTCCAGTGATACCGGTATGTGAACACTTTGCAGGTAACCGTCACACACTACTCAAAGCCTTTGCGATTCAAGCTGAGTATGGCCCTGTTTTCGACATAACTTGTGATTGCGAAGATGGTGCAGCAACGGGGACAGAAATTTCCCACGCCAATATGATTGTTGAGCTTCTCAATAGCGAACATAACATCCATAAAATGGCAGGTGTGCGTATCCATGGGTTCAATGAGCCTGTCTGGAAACAGGAAGTCGATATTTTATTATCTGGGGCAAGAGATCTCATTCGTTACATAACACTTCCCAAGGCGCAGGATGCGACTCAAGTTGAGATGATGCTTGAATACATCCAGCTAGCCTCACAGAAATATAGCCTTCAGCAACCGCTGCCAATACATGTTTTGATTGAAACCCATGGCGCCTTAGGTGATGTCAACAAGATTGCCATGATGGAGCCAGTTGAAGTGCTCGACTTTGGCATTATGGACTACATCAGTGCTCATCAGAGTGTGATAACGGATGAAGCGATGCGGAGCCCTCTACAGTTCGAACATGCGTTAATCGTAAAAGCAAAAACTGAGATTATCAGTGCAGCGATAACCTCTGGTTGTATTGCCTCACATAATGTCACCTTAGCGATTAAAGATTATCAA
>NZ_DIAC01000090.1:4456-7858 GCF_002414625.1 Methylophaga sp. UBA5088
ACAAACCTACAATGATGCCTATCGAGCCCGCCATCAGTTCGGCTTTATGAGGATGTGGAGTGTTCACCCTGCTCAGATCAAACCTATTATAGGGGCTATGAGTCCTAACCCACAGCAGCTCCAACTAGCCAGTGAGGTTTTACTATCAGCGCAACAACACAACTGGGCACCTATTCAGCTGAACGGAAAACTGTATGACAAAGCTTCGTATCGTTATTACTGGCAACAAATTCAACAGGCCTATTTAGCTGGTATTCCTCTCGAAAAACCTGTGCAACAACAGTTTTTTAGTCAGAATAATTGCACACCATGAGGACTACATTAGATAGCTAGATATGAAATTAACCATACATTATTCTTGTCATGCTATTAACAAGTTAAATACCCACAATACAGACTAGCCAAAAATCATTCAGTTAAATAAAAAAGCCCGTACAAGAACTTTGTACGGGCTTTTTTATTTGAAAAGAATGAATGAGAAATTAGTTTAAAAACGTTCTTAAATCTTCAAGTTCTTTCAGCAACTCTTTTACGAGCTGTTTTTGATCAGTTTGATTATCAGCAGATGCACTCGCTTTTGCATCGGTTCCCAATTGCTGTCTGGCACCACCGATGGTGAAGCCTTGCTCATATAACAAGCCACGAATCTCACGAATCAACACAACATCATGACGCTGGTAATAACGACGATTACCTCGACGTTTAACCGGTTTAAGTTGTGAAAATTCTTGTTCCCAGTACCGAAGAACGTGAGGTTTTACACCACACAACTCACTGACCTCACCAATCGTAAAATAGCGTTTCGCCGGTATTACAGGGAGTTCGTTGTTGTTACTTGCTTCCAGCATAATTGTCCACCCTTGCCTTCAGTTTTTGTCCGGGTCTGAACGTGACCACGCGACGGGCTGTTATTGGGATTTCTTCACCAGTTTTTGGGTTACGACCTGGTCTTTCACTTTTATCTCTTAATTCAAAATTACCGAACCCAGATAACTTTACTTGTTCACCTTTTTCTAATGCCGTACGAATTTCTTCAAAAAACATTTCAACTAATTCTTTTGCTTCACGTTTGTTGAAACCTAATTCATCGTACAACTGTTCTGTCATATCGGCCTTAGTCAGTGCCATGTCTACCTCAAATTAATTCTTATTGTTTATTAAGCGATGTTAAGATCTTATCGTTGCATTAAGCTTTTGCGACAGGGTTTCTGTCACAGTTTTAAGCAATGAGTCGACTTCATCGTCTGTTAATGTTCGCTCTTTGTGCTGGAGTGTAAAGGCCACTGCCAAGCTTTTCTTGCCAAGCTCGACTCCTTCTCCACTATACACGTCAAATAATTGAAATGACTTAAGAATATCAGAATCGATCTCACTCAAGCAATCTTCAATTTGACCAGCATTGACAGCATCATCCACCAAAAGAGCCAAATCACGACGCAATGCTGGGAATTTTGACAGTGTCTCAAACTCGGGAACGACAGAATCAACGACATCATTCAGGCTTAACTCGAAAACGTAGACCTTCCCATCAATATCCAGTGATTTGTTTAGTTTTGGATGGATAGCGCCTAGCCAACCAATAGCTTCATCGTTCTTATAGACACGTGCAGATTGGCCTGGATGTAATGCTGGATGAGATTCTTTCTCGAATCTTACTTGACCACCACCCAGAGCAAGCAATGCTTCCACATCAGCTTTGATGTCGAAAAAGTCCACTTCACGTGGTTTCTGCGACCACTGTTCGGCATAATTACTGCCGTATATTAAACCACCAATTTGACGCGGTTGTGCAATATCATTCAAAGTACCTTTGAAGACACGTCCTACCTCAAATAGACGAATCCGATCATGCTGTCGATTAGCATTATAAACCATTGCCTGTACCAGGCCGGGCCAGAGTGATGTTCTCATCACAGAAAGATCAGACGAAATGGGGTTGGCCAATTTTATCGGTGCTGAGTCGTCTTGTGCGAGTAACTGCTGGATTTTAGGCTCAACGAAACTATAGGTCACAGCTTCATGATAACCACGGTCAACCATGAGGTTTTGCAACCGCTCAACCGGTGTCAATGTCTCCGTAATATTAGTTGTTAAAACGGTTCCCTGCGGACGAGTATTAGGCAAATTATCGTAGCCATACAAGCGGCCTAACTCTTCGATTAAATCCACTTCGATTGAGAGATCAAAACGAAAAGAAGGGACTGATACCTGCCAGCCATCGTCAACGACATCAACAGCCAAACCTAATCTTGTTAATTGTTCAGCCACTGTTTTACCGTCCAGTTCAAGGCCAAGCACTCGTTTGATTCTGTCAGAACGAAGATGAATCGTTGCTGTTTTCGGTAAATCTTTCTCGCTAGATGCTTCAACAACAGGGCCAGCTTCACCACCCACAATTTCAAGCAATAAAGATGTTGCACGATTCATAGCCTTGCTAGCTAATTCTGGATCCACCCCTCGTTCAAAGCGATGTGATGAATCTGTATGCAAACCATAGCTTCGCGCTTTACCAGCAATAGCTTCTGGTGCAAAGAAAGCTGACTCTAGGAACAGAGAGGTGGTGAGTGAACTCACTGAAGAGTCTTGCCCACCCATAACACCAGCTAAGGCTATTGGCTTTTCAGCATCACAAATCAATAAGGTATCTGCTTGCGTATCGATTGTTTGGCCGTCTAACAGGGTCAGCTTTTCACTCTGTTTAGATAAACGCACATTAATTGATTGTTCAATCTTACCCAAATCAAAGGCATGCATAGGCTGCCCTAATTCGAGCATGACATAGTTGGTCACATCAACCACAGGTCCCAAACTTCTTAACCCACTGCGGCGGAGCTTCTCTTGCATCCACACAGGTGTTTCTGCTGCTGGATTAATATTTTCGATGATGCGTCCCAGATATCGTGGGCAGGCAGTAGTAGCTTCAACTTTAACATCCAAAATTTTGGAAGAGGTTGCGCTGACAGGCTCAGATGCGACAGCGTTGATATCTTCTGAAGTCAGTACACCGACTTCACGTGCTACACCCGCGACACTTAAGCAATCACTACGATTGGGTGTGAGATCAATATCGATTGCCTTATCATCTAAATCCAAATAAACACGAAAATCTTCACCAACAGGTGCATCATCAGCAAGCTCCATCAAACCATCAGCAGATTCCGCCAAGCCTAATTCTTTTGATGAACACAACATACCAAACGATGGCACACCACGCAGTTTGGCTTGTTTAATTTTAAAGTTACCAGGTAAAACAGCACCGATGACCGCAACAGGTATTTTCAATCCTTCGCGAACATTACTTGCACCACAAACAATATCCAGTAACGCTTCACCACCCACATTAACTTTTGTGAGACGTAACTTATCGGCATCCGGATGCGGTGTGACAGAGGTCACTTGCCC
>NZ_DIAC01000036.1:0-235 GCF_002414625.1 Methylophaga sp. UBA5088
TATGAGGCCACTGGCCTCATAAAGCACACTGTTAGGTGTCACTAGCATGACAATTGATAGCTCAGATTATTACTACAACCCAGAGCACACGAGTTTTACATTTGAAGAACGAACGGGCGATCCAGATTCTTTTTCGACCGCTATCGGCCGAATTGTTCTAAATTTCTCTGAGCTAGAAATGCAAATCTCCAAAGCCATTGTTCTTTGTCTTGGAGCAGATCCAGAACGAAGCTCC
>NZ_DIAC01000036.1:369-974 GCF_002414625.1 Methylophaga sp. UBA5088
CAGATCCAGAACGAAGCTCCATAGTCATTTCAGAGCTCTCTTTCCGAAGCAAAGTCCATGTCCTAGCATCCTTAGTTAAATTTATGGCGCCTTCAACAAGGTTTAATACAGGCAATGACGACACACTGGAATGTTGGAGAAAAATAGAGCGTCAATGCTTTCGAGCAGAAGAAAAAAGAAATCAAATTTTGCACTCTGAGTGGTCTGGGCCTTACCTTAGCGAGTTAAAGGCAGAAAGAATTAAATCTACAGCCAAAGCAAAAAAGGGTTTCGTTAGAACTACCGAAACAATTAATGATGCTGATCTACTTGATATCGCAGACTACATTATTTATGTCGCAGTTCAGCTTGAAGAGTTTTTCTTCGAAATTACGCCTAACAAATCATTCAAGGAGGGACCGCCCTAATCGAAACCAAGGGGTTAGATACTGTCTGACCCCATTGGTTCTACACCCTTATTAGGTAAGTAAATGAGTATCATATCAAAAAAATTCAGCGCGAAAATAACAACTTTAAAGGCAGAGTTTGAAGGCAATAGAGATGTTGTGCATCAGGGAATAAAAGGCGGGTTAAACGAAAGCGAGCTTTCCGATCTAATTAGAGAC
>NZ_DIAC01000036.1:1048-2408 GCF_002414625.1 Methylophaga sp. UBA5088
AATTAGAGACGTTATCCCAAAGAGATATAAATTTTCGAAAGGAATTATCGAAAACTCAAGAGGTGAACAGTCAAATGAAACGGATGTTCTCATCTATGACGATGAAATACTTCCTTCATATATGAAAAATGAACTCACCTTTGTTCCTGTCGAAGCTGTAAAGTACAACTTCGAAGTTAAAAGTACTTTGAATGCGAGCTGTAGTGGTTTACTGATCCCGAGAAATCATGGGGTCAGCCAACTTGATTTACTCTAGCTTCTTAAACTGATGTAATAAACTTAACAATAATGTTCTCGCTACAAGGATGTAACGACATGGCTAGACTTCCCCGTTTGGTGTTGCCCAATCAGCCTCTGCATATCATGCATAGAGGTAATAACCGTCAAGATATATTTGAGAATGAAGAGGATATGGCACGTATTCTCAGTGATATTAAAGAGTCACTGTCCAAAGCTGACTGTCATCTTCATGCCTATGTCATCATGACAAATCATTTGCATTTACTTCTTACACCAAAAGACAAAGACGAACTGACTGTATTTATGCAGTCGATGACAAATCGTTACGTCAGATATTTTAATGCAGGCCGAAAACGCACCGGCACCATTTGGGAAGGGCGTTTCAAATCCTGTTTGGTGGATAGTGATAATTACCTTTTCACACTATACAAATACATTGAAATGAATCCTTTAAAAGCAGGCATGGTGGAAGATCTTCAAGAATATCGCTGGTCTAGCTATCATCACAATGCGCTTGGTAAACAGGATCCGTTGATAACTGAACACCCACTCTATCTTGAGCTGGGAAATACCAAAAAAGAGCGCGGTGTATGTTATCAATTAATGATGGACAAAATAGCATTAGGAAATGAAAATCAAAACATTACTGATGCCACCATGAGAGGAGAAGCTCTTGGTAGTGAAAAGTTTCAAGATTGGGTCTGCAAACAAGCTGGGCGGCCTGCTGTGTTAAAACCTCACGGAGGGGACAGGAAGAGTGCTGAATATCAAAATCAAGTTGGCTGACCCTGACCAATCCCCACGAAAGGCACAATAAAAACAATGAACTAAAACCCAAAAAAAGGAACTCTCACGATATTTAACGATCGGATCAGTCACCACACTTATCAAATCAGGAAATACCATGAGAGCCCACACTATTTTGAATACATTCTTAAATGATGTCACGCCCAGCATGCATAAAGTTCGACGAGCCAGCTTATGTGCGGTATTAAGTAGTGTAGTGTCAGGTAGTCAACTATCCATTACCGCTATTGGCCGTAATATTGATAGTAAAACAAGCGAGAAACATCAAATAAAACGCAGTATGCGTCTCGTGAGTAATCCACATCTTTACCAT
>NZ_DIAC01000036.1:2569-6439 GCF_002414625.1 Methylophaga sp. UBA5088
ATCCACATCTTTACCATGAAATCGGGGCCATTTATTCGGCTTTGGCGATGCGGTTAATTGGTCAACAAACTCATCCCGTTATTTTGGTCGACTGGTCTGATTTAGATCCTCGCAAACAACACTTTTTATTACGGGCATCAGTGGCAATTGATGGCCGCTCACTGACCCTGCACGAGCAAATCTATACCGTAGCTGAAAAAGACAAACCCACTATTCATAAACAGTTTATGGAAAGACTTAAAGCCATGTTGCCGGTTGATATTAAACCTATTATCGTCAGTGATGCGGGTTTCCGACTACCTTGGTTTCAGCTCATTACTTCCTTAGGCTGGGATTATGTTGGACGGGTTAGAAACAAAACCATGTGTCAACAACACGAGGAGGATGACTGGTTTTTAACACGTGAACTTTATCAACAGGCCACCACACGAGAAAAGTATTTAGGCCAATATAGGATGAGGCCTAAGAACAGCTTTATAACGCATCTTGTCGTTTATAAACAAATAAGCAAAGGCCGTAAAAAGCTCACAGCAACAGGTGAATGTTCACGTGCCAGTTCCAACTCACGTTCTAATGCCAGCCGTGAGCAAGAGCCCTGGTTACTCGCCACTTCATTAACGTGTAATAAAATAAGAGATACCAAAAAGGTAGTGAAACTCTATCGAACACGAATGCAAATTGAAGAAAGCTTTCGAGACTTAAAAACAGGGCTCAACTTTAATGTAAGCAAAACACGCAAGTTACATTATCTCTGTGTTTTATTACTGATTGCCATGCTAGCTCAATACGTTCTATTTTTGCTTGGAATGGTCATGACACTGACTAAAAGTCATCTTGGTTATCAAGCGAATTCGATTAAAACACGGTCTGTTTTATCCTATCAATATATTGGATTGAGAGCATTTCGAGATCGACGATTACGATTAAAAAAACGAGAATGGGAAGCAGCGAATAAAAAAATACAGTTGTTGATGCAGGTGCCAGTTTATGACTAGATTATTTGTGGGGATCCGTCAGTAGCTGACCCCTTGATCTATGATCTATTACCTTGATCTAACGTTGATCTAAGATAGGCGTTAGGTGTTCTGACTATGCAAATTGAAGCTGTACTTTATCTACTTTTTTTATTCGGATTGCCGTTTGTAGTTTATGTACTATCTAAAGAAAATCTTTTACCTGTAAAAGGTTTAGGTAAACTTGCAGGTATTAGTTGCGTCATTCTTTATGTGTTCATAGTTGGTTCAGCCGAGCTTACCAATTATCAACTTAAACAAGAGCTTGATTCTTACGATTTAGATAAGGATGGAAGTTTTTCCGATGCTGAGTTTACCTCTGACGCAGAAGAAGCAATGAATCGTTACATTCAAGATACAGGGCGAACTTTTGCACCAATAACCGGCTTCATATTCTCTTTTATCTATGTTGGGTTATTTTTTGGCATAATCAAACTATTTAATAAATATGTACTTAAACACACCTAAAAGGTAGGCAAAATCAGCTGTAAGAAGCGCGGCCTGGACTCGCTAACGCTGACCTTTGCGACCGGGGTTATAAGGTCTATGAAAAGAGTCATCTCAACATTCATCATGATTTTTATTGGCTCAGTGCAGGCTGAAGACTTTGGATCTTGTGGTTATCTTCCAAAGAAGACTGAGAAGTATCAATATCCAGAATGGGAAGTGTTTGATAGCTGTGCTTCTTATGCCGCTGGTGTGTTGCGAATATCACCAGAGCATAGAGAGAAACTTCATTTTGGAACTGAAGATTTGGCGGTATTTTTCATATCTGGTCAGTATTTCTACGTGAAACCGGATGGCAGATTTCTGCCTGTCATGTTCTACGATAACGGTGCTGACTATTTTCAAGAAGGATTAACTCGCCCCCAGAAAAACGGGAAAATCGAATTCTATAATAAGCATTTTGAGTTGATACTTTCACCTGACTATGATTGGGTATGGCCATTTCATGAAGGTTTGGCCCTTGTCTGTAACGGTTGTATTCTTACTCCAATGGAAGATGGCCACCAAGCACTCGAAGGTGGCTTATGGGGCTACATAAACAAGAAAGGAGAGGAAGTGGTACCGGTCAAATACAAGTCTTCTGAACTTCCTCGCCAGTAAAATTATTAAGAAAAGTATGTTGCTGATGCAATATGTTGACAGGGAACGCCGTCCAGCCCTATGTTCAGACTATTATCACTGATAGGGCTAACATAAAAGAACTTTAGTCTGCATACTAGTAGAAGCGGTGTTTATCAAAGATGCTGACTGGTCCTTAAAAATCAATAAGTAAACTAATCGCTTAATCAAGTATTCATCATTTCACACAATAAGCTAACGCTCATATGAGGTGCGGAAAGTGCGAAATAACACAATCAAATTAACAGGCTTTTCTCTCTCATGATTGATTTGTTCGTGGGATGGCCAGCAGCTACCTACATTAGCTTCGCTATTTGTACCATTATTATTTTATTTGTTGGTGTGCGTATCACTCGGTTAGCTGATGCCTTGGGAAAACGTACTGGGATAGGATCTGCCTTATTTGGTGCCGTACTTTTGGGCGGTACCACTTCACTACCGGGCATCATCACGTCAGTGAGCACAGCTTGGCAAGGTTATGCGGATCTTGCTGTCAGTAATGCGGTGGGCGGCATTGCTGCACAAACGACCTTTTTAATATTCGCTGATATGATTTACCGCCGTGCTAACTTGGAGCACGCAGCGGCCTCACTTGAAAATTTAGTTCAATGCACTTTGTTGATTGCTCTGCTGTCGATTGCCTTGGTGGGATTAACGGGGCCCGATGTCACTATTTTTGCCATTCATCCCGTGTCTATCATTTTATTACTGTCTTATGGCTTTGGTTTACGCCTAATTTCCGATACTCAACATCAACCACTTTGGTTTGCTTCGAAAACCAAAGAGACCAAGCCAGAAAGTGAGACATCCATCCCAGAAGGTAAGTTATCAATTTTATGGTGGAAATTTAGTGGCTATGCTGTGGCTATTGCTTTTGCAGGTTATGGCATAGGTGAGACTGGTATTGCCATCGCCAGAATCACAGGGCTTTCCGAGACAGTGGTTGGGACGCTATTTACTTCTGTTGCCACGTCACTACCTGAATTAGTGACGGTTTTGTTTGCTGTTCGGATGGGGGCGCTTACATTAGCTGTTGGCGATATTATTGGTGGAAACAGTTTCGATGTGTTGTTTTTAGCCTTTTCTGACTTTGCTTATCAAGATGGCTCAATCTATCACGCCACAACACAAGACACGGCATTCATACTGACCATTAATTTATTGATGAGTACGGTTCTTCTACTAGGTTTATTGCGTAGGAAGCGAAATGGTATTGGCAATATTGGCTTTGAAGGCTTTATGGTGCTAATACTGTATGCATTGGCCGTTGTTGTTGTGACCAGCTAAGCGCATATGAAAAATACTATGCAGTTGAATGATGAGGTGAGTCTATGAAAAGGGTGATTTTATTAGCGCTTTTGCTGTGTCCGGTCATGTCTTTGGCATCATCAGAGCAAGCCTTAATGTCTCTTCTTAAAGCCTCAGCAGGAAACGTTCAACCATCATTAGAAACTCAAAAAGCATTAGAGACGCTTAAACAACATAACATCATCAAAAATGAACCTGATATTGTTGCCGATTACAATCATATCTACATCGCCAACAAGCCGTTACCGGTATTAGGTGGGGTGTTGTTGGCTTTAGAGCATGAGTATCTTGAAGATTGGATAGGGTGTTGTGTCAATCCTGGCGTGGCTCTGGCTCTGCAGGTGAAAAAGGATAAGGATGACTCATCTGCGTTAGCGTCGTTTGCTAAGGAAAATCATTGCAAAGTGATGCCTTTTGAACAGTC
>NZ_DIAC01000036.1:6588-8235 GCF_002414625.1 Methylophaga sp. UBA5088
ACTTCAGACTTTAATGTTCATTAATATAAGGTAACTGCTCTTGTAGTTCTTTTAATTCTTTTCTGTGGTCATATAAATCGTCAAGCTCTGAGTCTAATTGCTTAATCTGTACTAGTAGTTGTTCTAAATATTGTGATTTTGACATCATGTGACAACCTTCTTTCAGATCGGCGTCCAGATGGTTTTGTAATTCTTCAACGGTATTAATGAATGCCCCATTGTTCTTCTCAGCAGGGTTATAATCATTGATTAACAAGATAATGTCATTGACTGAAACGGGGACATTGATGTTCTTGTATTGACCATCAGCGATTTTTATTGAGGCTGGTTTTTGGTTTTTGGGATCATAGATAACGGGTATTATTTTGTTGATTCTTGCACCATATAATTCTGCGTAGCCTGGTTGTTGTGGATTTTTACTACCAGTCATGGCTTTTTTAGCAAAGTTGTGAACCTGTTTAATGTGCATCGTGGTGTTTTTGTCCGGCCAGTTTTCGTTTTTAGCGTCAACAATAACGGCAATATGAATACCCGCCTTTTGCTTTTTGAGATGTTCATCGTACATTCTCCAAAAGGTCTGGTAATCCAGCGGTTTTTTTAGCACGGGGATTGGTAGAAATTGTCCCTCACGTGCCTTTGCTTTAATCACTTCAGGTTCAACTTCAAATGTCAGCTCTTTTGGTTCAGCTAGCACCTTCGGACCGAAACTGACAACAAAGACCGCTATTAATGAGTACATCACATTGGCTGATTTTTTCATTTATATGCCTTTAAGTAAGCTTGAGAATACATACATTTATCCGTTCCTTTTTCATTGAATCTGCTTAATCCGAGTTATCTAGGTGTGACTGAAGTATTTCAATGGCTTTTGAATAACGCTTGGAAAGTGATGTTGCTTTTTCAGGAGGGAGGGATTTAAGTCTTTCAGGATCTGTGTTGTCGATCAGGTCACACAGTTTGACTTGGATTGCACCTAATGGACCCGTCTTGGCCAGCTGTTGAATGCGTTGTTTATACGTTAGCCCATCATCAGCTTGTTTGGTGACAGTCTCGACAATGTGGATTGTCTTGTCCGAATAACCTCGCTCTCGTAATGCCTGAGGAGTGATGCCACAATCCTCTATCACATCATGTAGCAGGGCGGCATGACGCACATCTTCATCTGCATCTGGAAACAGTTTTTGTAATCGCATATGTACACGTAGAGGATGTTGTACATAGGGCTGCCCAGCTTTATCTGTTTGTTTGGAATGGAGCTTGATAATCCATGTTTTTGTATTATGGATTGACCGCTCAATCTGCCATGATGCCCATTGTTCATCGCTGACATTGTCGTCATTGAAAATATCGTAAACGCCCAAGCTGTACATTTGCTCAGCTAAATTTGCATGCAATTCATCGTCAACATCAGGAAGGGCCTTACCGTCTGTATCTGTAATACAATTAGTGATCAGGAAAAGCTGATCTCTATAGATATCCTCATGCGGAGGAGCCCCCCAGACATGATCCATTATTTCACTTAATGACTGAAGCTTATCAAGCCGCTGTTCTTCCGGGCCAGGGATACGATATAGTAATTCGGTGTTTCGATAATTGTTAGCACAGTATCGAACAATCGCTTTGATTGCCTCCCATTCACGGGTAGAC
>NZ_DIAC01000036.1:8351-11154 GCF_002414625.1 Methylophaga sp. UBA5088
GGGTAGACGCATCAATGGTGGCGAACGCATATTCTGTTCGGGTGATGGAAATCATAGCTGTTTTGCAACTGAGTAATCTGTTTTATAAGATTGAGTCATCTTATTGTTGTTCTTTTTGTTTCATGACTTCCTGGTAGCCTTCCTTCACTTTTTTATCGCCTTGTAGGGCTTTCTCCCAAGCCATTTCTTCAAATGATTTAGCTTGTTTTCTAAATTGTTTGAAGTCTTCCATGTATTGAGCACCTTTTGCTAAGCTCGATTTGGAGCCTGATGAATCACTGTACTGCGAATGAGCATTTTTGAGAGATGAGAGGGCTTGTTTATTATGAGTTAATGCGGAATTGAAATAAGCTATCGCGTCTTCATTCAAGTTGAGTGCTTCAAAAAATATTGGGTTTGCTGTGTTGGCAAAGAACTGTTTGTAATCTTCACGTCGTTGCAATGCACTTTGCAGTGGCTTTTCGATTTTTTGAATAGCAACTTTTACTGCTTTCATAAGCGTTTCGACGCCCGTTATCAATGACCGATTAGTATTGTTGTGGTTTTCTTGTTCAAAAGCATATGATCCTTTATTGACGTCCTTCCAATTTCTATAGGCCAGATCTTTAGTCAGTTTTACTTGGCCTTGATCATCTATATTGAAACCTAATCTGTCAGGGTTGATACGCTCATCAGCAATGCCACCTTGCTTAGGCCTAAATCTAAAATCTATCACCTGTTTGTTATACAAGGCAGCATGAGGAAACTTCGGACATATTTTTTTGATTTCAGGAATGATGGTTTGCTGTAAGTAAGTAGCAGGGTTAGAAGTCAGAACCGACTGTCTGACTGCTTTATTGTCGAACTCAACGACTACTCTGACATAAGGATGGGAGCACCATTGACTGCCTGATGAGTAAAAGGAAGACATGGTGGTGAATCCTTTGCCTTCATGCAAAATGAAGTCATTCAAATCGTTATAGTAACGCTCACTTTTATCCTGTGCGCTCACCTGACCACAACACATTAAAAGAGCTAGCAATACCAAGATAGGTACATCTGATCGATTTTGCTTCATAAAAGAATCCTTTTTTATTTTAGCTAATGGTGTGGTGACAAGATTAAGTCAATGCATTCATTTTAATGGTAAGTGAGAAATGTGCAAATTCATATAAATCATAAGGTTACGGTTTAGTGCATATTGCTGGCTGGCCCGGCACTGACAGTACTGTTAGATGTACGCCTAAACCATTATGTTTATCAGTAATGACACTGTAAGCAAAAGTGTTATAGATTGATGGCAAATAGGCTGTTACTTATTTGTAAGATTCAATATGAATGAGGCAGATTGCTCACCTAATCTGCTCGCTCAACTGCCCTCAACACTCAGTTAATCAAATACGTTTAATCTAATGGATATGGAAGGATGACACCATTCTTATGATGTTAACTGCGAATAAATAATAGAGGAATATGTGATGTTGAAACTGTTATTACCGGTCGTGCTTTTTTCTTTAAGTTCGGTGAATACTCATGCTAGCGATATACGAAAAGAAAATCTTGGCAATGTTGAAGGTGTGATGGCTACCGCTCACGGGTATTGGAAAGGTGATCAAATCTTCTTCAGGCACGACGAAAGTTTATACAAAATAATGCTTTCAGCTTATACCAACACCGGGGCCTTTGACGCGGATATGCCATTGCAAGTGAATATGTCAGGGACAAAAAATACTTTATGCTCTACTTATTTTCTCGACAAGGACTATTCGTATGATGAAATGAAGGCGTTTGCTGAACAGTATTTGAGATCAAAGGTCAGGCTGCTTAATGTCCATCAAGTCTATTTAAACAATAAACGGTTGCACTGTACCTTTACTGATTTTGACGTGCTGGCGACGCGACAGGAACTGGCTGAGCAACGAGAAAAAGAGAAGCAAAAAGTCATTCAGGAAAGAGAGGGCTTTAGCTTTGAAGGTGATTTGGACGTGCAAGTGCCTTATCTCACGCTCAGATTTAAAGGGGTCAACACGCCTCGTGTTCTAGATGGCGAAATAACAACTGAAACACTACATCATTATTGCGGTAATACCATTCCCTACACACAAGCCATGAAAAAAGAGCAATTGCTTGAGATTAGACAGGGCCTGAAACAATCTGGTGGTAAGGCAAAGCTGAATAAGCTAAAAATTTCGGATGGCAAATGCACTTTGGAAGAGATTGTTCCTGTACGCTAGTTCGAACACAAAATGACATTTTTCTGCTACCGCTATTCTTGTATGGATGCAGTGATAAGCACAAATAGGGAAATTATTCGATAACATCGCGGTCGAAAATGTCTTTTGCTGGGTTCAAGCCCGATATAATTAACTGTTAATTTTATTTAAGGATTTACCTCTGTGTTTCGTTCCTTTTTCCCTCAGCCTAAACTGTTTTTTCTATCAGCACTTATCTGGACAGCCATTGTGGTGGCCTTTTGGTATCTATTAGGTGACGATATCGGGCGTTGGTTAGGATTTAATTTGCCGGATGGTGAGACCGAGCCCGTTATCGGCGTCGGTTTTTTTGTGACACCGCAGTTCCTTTGGTTTTACTGTTATTACCTGTTTGTCTCTGCTGTCTTTGCTTTGTTCTGGTTCACGTATTCACCGCATCGCTGGCAGTGGTGGTCAGTTGTCGGTTCCCAGCTGATTCTCTTTACAACTTACTTTTCAGTTCAGGTCATGGTTGCCATTAATGAGTGGCGACGCCCGTTTTTTGATGCCGTGCAAAATGCACTGAGTAAGGAGGGGAGTGTCACCTCAGACCTTTTATATGGACTGATTAT
>NZ_DIAC01000036.1:11269-12273 GCF_002414625.1 Methylophaga sp. UBA5088
CCTTTTATATGGACTGATTATAGATTTCGCTTCCATCGCTTTTGTCGCCATTATTGTGCTGGTGATGACAAACTTCTTCGTCAAACATTATGTGTTTCGTTGGCGCACAGCGATGAATAATTATTATGTGTCTCGTTGGGAAGAAGTGAGAAATATTGAAGGTGCTTCGCAACGTATCCAGGAAGACACCATGCGTTTTGCCTCCATTGTTGAGGACTTGGGTGTCAAAATCATTGAATCAGTGATGACACTGTTTGCCTTCTTACCCGTATTATTTGCCTTATCGAAATATGTCACTGAGTTTCCATTAATTGGTCAAATACCGGCACCTTTGTTTAATGCGGCGCTAGCCTGGTCAATTTTCGGTACTTTGGTGGTGGCTATTGCCGGTGCTAAGTTGCCTGGTCTTTATTTCAAAAACCAGCGTGTGGAGGCGGCCTATCGTAAAGAGCTGGTTTATGGTGAAGACCATGCTGATCGTGCTCAACCACCGACACTCAGAGAGTTATTCGGCAACGTCAGGAAAAACTATTTCCGTCTTTACTTTCACTATTGCTATTTCGATATCTTCCGCTACAGCTATCTGCAAGCCGATAATATTTTTGTCTATGTGATTTTGATACCAACCATTGCCGCGGGGGCCATCACGTTTGGTCTCTTGCAACAAATCCTGACGGCATTCGGGCAGGTCTCAAGTTCATTTCAATACTTAGTTAATTCCTGGGCGACGATCGTTGAGTTGCAATCCATCCATAAACGTCTGGCTGGATTTGAGGCGACGTTTGAGGGACGGAAGATGCCAGAATTAGCGTGATTCATTACTGGAGAATGTGCTTAAGAAACGCTTTGCGTTTGCTCTGTAACGGTTAACGAGATAGCTCTGATGCTAGCTTTTGATAGGCGGTTTTTATATTGAATTGAAACGATAAAATTCATATCCGTTGTAGAAAAAGAACGGCATAATATGGCAAACCAATTTCTGGTTCAGGCATTGACTGACAAGC
>NZ_DIAC01000036.1:12306-13426 GCF_002414625.1 Methylophaga sp. UBA5088
AGTCATGACGCATTTAATCATTGGAATATCAAATGATACGCATTGGGTGGTTGCTTTGCATTTTATACAGTTCGAGCGCATTGGCTGCGGGCGAAGTTGAAATCCCGCTTCTGGCTGAAACCAGTCACCTTCAGACGGCGATAAGTCGCGTCCTTGAATTTGATGAGAATGGCAAAGCGACACTCGGGCAAGATCCATGCAATCGCATTGATTTATCCGATATGAAGATGGCCACAGAGGATGACAAACTGTCGGTTGACATGGCTGTAGCGGCAACCACCGGAGTCCGAGTATTTGGTTCCTGCCGAGGGTTAACACCATGGCAAGGGCGTCTGGCATTAAAATTGATGCCTCAAGTGACCGAGTCTGGCCTTGCAATAGAGTTTATTCTCACATCGATTGAATTATCACGCCCCGATAATAGCCCCGGTATTCTAAGCAAACCTGTACAGGTGATTGCGGATGCCTTGGTGCTGCCACGAATGAAAACAGTGAAAATTGATCTGGGTGGGCCGCTTAATGAGTTGGATGGTTTAATAGAACAGTTACTAGGGCCAAATAGCACACAAAGCGTTGAGCAATCCTTGGTGCAACGCACGCATATTTCACGTCTCCAGACAGAAGAAACAGGTTTAAAAGCATGGATCGCTTTTCAGGTTCGGGCATCTGACCCGAGTCATAAATATTCTGAGCCGGTTTTAGATGCCGATGAAGCCGCACAATGGCAAACGCTTGAAGATGAATTCGATGGCTTCTTGACTACAATTATTTCAGTACTGGCTGAGTCAACCGACTCTCATGTGTTAAGAATGGAATTGCTCGCCATTTTGCTGGATGCAAGGTATGCGATTGCTGAGGCGCTGACAACCGATAACCCCGAGTCTGATCCTGTTCGTGAGTTATTTTTAACCACGTGGGAACGCTTACGCCCACTGATGAGTGAGCTTGAAGGAATGGATACGCCAGGCTTGGAAGTCGATTACAAACTAGCTGCATTTATTGCTGGTGGTGACGCGCTTCGTGCACTAGATGCACTTGGACCTGAATATGGTCTGGAAATTACTCGGGATGGTCTGCGTAGACTTGCTCGCTTGTTACTGGCTGGAACTGCACCACCGCG
>NZ_DIAC01000036.1:13579-15664 GCF_002414625.1 Methylophaga sp. UBA5088
TACCGTTAGAGGTGGACGAAGATTTTCGTGACCTGTTTGGTTTTGATACCGGAAAGAAGTTTGCACCCACCACCATCGAAGTCACACAAAGTCTCGTTGAAACGGTGAGTTTATTAGGTAGCTGGTTAATGCCAGTTGCCCATGCTGCAACCATCTCACCTGCTGAAGCCTTAAAAGGTATGGTGCCACAGCGTGACAACCTTGATGATTATCTCGATTTGGTTGCCAGTTTATTACAAGAACAGTCAAAGTCATGGTTGGCGAATAATAAAAAGATGCCTGCCAGACTGACAGAGCGACTTGACCCGCTTGTTCGGGCGACAGCATGGAAAGAGTCCTGTTGGCGTCAGTTTTCTGGTTCGACTAAAAATCCCCAAGTATTGCGTTCGGCAGTGGGGGCGGTGGGTATGATGCAGATCAATGGTCGGGTGTGGCGTAAGGTTTACGATCTCGACCGCCTGGTTGATGAAGTGGACTACAACGTGAATTCCGGTATTGATATTTTGACACACTACATGATTGATTACGCCATCCGCCGTGGCGAGCACGAACAACCCGGTGGTGATGATAATTTGATAAAAGCAAGTTATGCCGCCTATAACGGCGGACCAGGTCAGTTGGCACGTTATCGTAGTGAAAATACACCCGCCAGATTACGTTCCATCGATAATACATTCTGGAGTTACTACACCAGCTTCAGCTCGGGTCAACTACCTGATATTTCAAGCTGTTATGTGGTCAGTAATTAAAGACTGAATAATCTCACGAATCCAGTACGTACATTTGAGGAGTAAACTAGCCTGTCGAGCAGAACAAATAGAGATAATCTCAGATAATTGAAACGATATAGGTCATGCGTTAATGACAGAAAACCCAGTTTAAGTACTGGTGTTCTTTATTGAGATTTAACTAAAAGTGATGTCCACTATCCTTGTGGACTTGAGGTTCTCAATGTTTACCTTCAGCAAACTCTTCAATAGCTTTGCTACAGAATGCATCCAGATCGTCGGGTTTTCTACTGGTCACAAGACCATTATCGACTACCACTTCTTCATTAAGCCAAGTGCCTCCAGCATTTTGAATATCCGTTTTTAAACTTGGCCAAGAGGTAAGCATCTTACCTTTAAGAATATCGGCTTCCACCAATGTCCAAGGCGCATGGCATATGGCAGCAACTGGTTTGTGTTGACTGAAAAAATCACGGATAAAATTGACAACATTTGAGTCAGTTCGAAGTGCATCCGGGTTGGCGACACCTCCAGGTAATACCAGTCCATCATAATCACTGGCTGATACCTCGGAGATAGCTTTGTCGACACCAAAAGCATCCGCTTTGTCGAGATGATTGTAGCCCTGAACTTTCCCTGCTTTGAGTGCAATGAGTTCCGAGTCAGCGCCTGCGAGTTTGATTTGCTCCCAAGGCGTAGTCAATTCGATCTGTTCAAAACCATCGGTCACGAGAAACGCAATTTTTTTGCCTTGCAGAGTGGTGGTTGAATTTTGCATAACTTATCCTCCTTATCTAGTTGGGTACTAAATGTGTTTAAAGTTCATGCATAGAATCGAATTTTTCAGATTAAAAATGTGAACGATTTAAAACCAAGTAATTTTCTTGGCGTGTTGACTGACATATTCGATACAACGATTATTTATCCATGATGTATGGTTATCATGCTTTGTTTGAGTTTTAATTAATCGCGACAGAGCATGGACCTTCAATGTAATGTCAAATTTAAGTATTCAAATCGTTAGTAAAATTGAGATGATAATGCTGTGTTTCTCTGCAACGAAGTGATGAAATAATCAGGTGAAAACTAACTTCAGATATTAGACATAAAATTAAAGTAGGGAAGCAATCAGAATGTTCAAAGAGACCAACACGCGATCAATTATTAAAGGTGTAACTTGGCGCCTTGTGGCAACGACGACGACAGTGATTATCGTTTATATATTTTTTGGTCGGCTTGATCTGGCTATTGTGGCCGGGTTGCTCGAAAGTGTATTGAAAATTGCGCTTTACTGGGGCCATGAACGGGTATGGCACAAAGTCAAATGGGGGAAAAAGCGCATTGAACCATTTAATCT
>NZ_DIAC01000036.1:15778-20806 GCF_002414625.1 Methylophaga sp. UBA5088
CCATTTAATCTCTGGTTTACAGGTTTACCCGCATCCGGGAAAACAGTTATCGCAGATGCTGTTTACGTTGAATTAGAAAAAATGCAAATACCCATCGAACGAATAGACTCCAAAGATATTCGTGATCTAATTCCTAACATCGGCTTTTCAAGAGAAGAACGTAACAGACATCTAAGTAGAGTGGGGCACTTAATCAAAACGTTACAAAATAATTCCATCTCCACTGTCGCTTCTTTTATTAGTCCCTATAAAGAATCACGTAAAGCATTAAGAAATATGGTGAAAAATAACATTGTTGTTTATGTGAAAACGGATATTGAAACCTGTAAAAAAAGAGACACAACCGGAAGTTATGAAAGAGCACTTCGAGGTGAGCTGAAAAATTTTACGGGCATCAGTGATGTGTACGAAGAACCGGAACATGCTGAAATTGTGATTGAGACAGAGAAGCTGAGTATAGAAGAATCAGCACAAGTCATTACTAACTATATTAAAAAGCACTATATGAAATAACTTCTGCGCAAATAAAGCTATAAAAAAAGCCGCTAGAAAAAACTAGCGGCTTTTGTATATCAGAACTATTCGTCACCGATAACTTCACGAATACGTTGAGCGATGTAGCTAACATGGGTTTCCAGAGCAAAATGGCCGGTCTCTAGTAACTCGACCACGGCATTTGGATTATCTCGCTTATAAGCCTCTGCACCGGGTGGGATAAAGAAAGGATCGTGTTTACCCCAGATAATCAGTGATGGAATTTGAGTGTCTCGAAAGAACTGCTGAAACTTGGGATAGATTTTCAGGTTATTTTGATAGTCAAGAAACAGGTCTAACTGAATCTCTTTATTGCCTCCACGTTCAAATAAAAATGTATCCAGATAATAAGCTTCCGGTGCTAACAACTCCTCATTTTCTACTCCATGAGCATACTGCCAGCGTGTACCTTCCAGATTAAGAATAGCATCATGTACTACCTGACGATTTTCTGCATTTGGTTCATCCCAATATGCTTGAACAGGTGCCCAGGCATCACCTAGACCTTCCATATAAGCATTACCATTTTGTGAGATAAAGCCGGTTACACGTTCCGGATAAGCTAATGCCAGACGCAGACCAGCAGGGGCACCATAGTCAAATACGTAGATGGAGTATTTATCCAGCTTCAGCGTATCAACAAATTTCACCAATGTGTCGCCCAAGCTATCAAAGTTATAAGTGTAGTGGCGAGTAGCAGGCACCTCAGTAAAGCCAAAGCCAGGTAAATCAGGCGCAATAATATGGAACTTATCAGCTAACAAGGGAATGAGTTCACGGAATTGATGTGATGAACTTGGAAAACCATGTAGCAATAAGAGTGTGGGTAATTTGTCATCACCGGCTTCACGGTAAAACAACCTCACACCATCAGTCTCTACAAATTTATAACGAATAGGATGATGTCTGTTTTTAGTCATTCTTCTCTCCTTTATTGTGTAACTTCTAAAATGTAACTTTTCAGGTTACATGTGCAGTGCAGTATGTGAGTTTTTATGTAACTAGTCAATTGTGTTTTTAATGGTTACAATGTTATGTGAATAAACTGAGTGAGAAGGTATGACCAACGCTAGAAATATAACCAGAAAGCCTATTGTTATTGCTGATCATCCTGTATTGGATATGTTGAATACAGTGGCTATCGTGAATAAACAGCAGGACGATTTTTGGCAAACGGATGAAGATGTTATTTATTGGTTGGAAACTGTAGCGAATATTAAGCTCACTTCACATAAAACGTTTAAGCAAGGCGAGTTACTCAAGACTGCAAGATTGTTAAGAGAAGTCATTCGTAAGCTGGTGGTAAAAAAGAAAGGGGATTCGCTAGACAGTATTAAGTCTTTAGAACCTTTTCTTGATGCATCGCTGAGCTGGGTCCGTCTGCAAAAAAATGCGGAAGGGCAATGGCAGCAACACCGTTGTTATAAGCAGGATACGGTCGAACAAGTTTTTGCTCCGATAACAGAAGCAGCCGCTGCACTATTAGCAGAGGTAGATTTTAATCTGGTCAGAGTATGTGAACACGAGGAGTGCATACTGTGGTTTTTAGATCGCACCAAAACACATAAAAGACGCTGGTGCAGTATGGCGCTTTGTGGCAACAGACATAAAGTGGCTAAATACAGAAAGCAAAAAGTCCAATAAATCTTACAATCATGGCTGGCAGAGTCCACGTAACTCAAATGGTTACAAGAGACTTTTGTCAGTTATTCTCTCCAATATTTCAAAATTCCACTTTTTTCAAAAATCATACTTTTGGCTGATAGTTTTTAATGCCAAATTTCTTTATGCTCCATCCGCTAATGAGTTTGTTAATTAAAGATTGCCTAACATCATGTGAATCAAAGCGGAAAGCCTCAGGAGCAATGCCTACATGAGCTGGATTACACAGGTAAATCGGATATGAGAAATGCATACACACTTTCTGCTTTACCTAAATTTACTAAGCCCTTTAGGTGATGTCGTGGATCAGTTTTTGCCAACTCAACATACAAAATCAAGCAAGCTAATTTTGCCAAATAGAGGGTATGCATGTGACAAAAGAAAGTTATTTTTATCTGTAGTTAATTGATTAATAAAGATAATAAATAAACTGAAAACCAAAAAATATTGAGTGTGACCTTACCAGCACATGAAGACACCTTTAATTACAAACCTCGTTTAAAAATAAATTAAGAAATAAGATGAAATCACCGAACCAAATATTCACAAAATCGCCTCGTAGGAAACTAAAATCACTCACCAAAACTATGTTGCCGTTGATATATTTTGGAATGAGCCATTATGCCACCGCAGACACGCTTTATTGGGATGGAACAGATACTACCAGCGGTAATGGGTCTCCAGTGGGTGGTTCGGGAAATTGGAATACGTCTACCAACTGGACTAGTGATGCTTCAGGCACAACTAACCAAGCTTGGGGAGACGGTGATAATGCAGTGTTTGATGGCACAGGCGGTACAGTAACTTTGGATTCCGCTCAGTCTGTCGGAGATATAACATTTAATTCCGATGGCTATTTATTGACCAAGACTAATAATGCCAATGCAGTTCTATTTGCTAATCCTGTCAATACATATACCGTGACAAATGCTGATCATACGGCAACTATTAGAACTATTGTCGGTATGTTTGGGGGCGTATCACCTAATGCATTAACCAAGTTGGGCGATGGGAAGCTAATCCTGGCAGGTTTTAAAAACTACACTGGCGATACAACCATTTCTGCAGGAACATTAGAAACGCGCAGTCTAGCTATCAGTGGAAACATCATCAACAACAGCGTGTATATAGTGAATATAGGGACAAATGCGACAAGCTTCTATAGTAGTACTCTAAGTGGCACTGGCGATTTAGTTAAATCAGGTGGTGGCACTCTCGTTTTATTGAACTCTAACATCTACACTGGCCGCACCACAGTCATTGATGGCACGCTAATGACTAGGAATCTATCAGCTTTGGGCAACAATAGTGCCGTTAGCGTGAATAACGGTACCCTAGCCGTCGATAGCCAGAGCTTAACCATTGGTTCACTGGGAGGTACGGGTGGAATGGTCGACATAAAAAGTGGCCAACCACTAACAACAGGGTCCGACAATACTTCAACCACATATAATGGTGTGATTTTAGGTAGTGGTCAGTTAACTAAACAAGGGGCTGGCAGCTTCATCTTAACCGGAAATAATTCATACTCAGGCATCACAACTATTTCTGCTGGCACTCTACAAATCGGCGATGGTGGCACGACTGGAACCTTAGGTACTGGCGACGTTATCAACAATAGCTCGCTTATTTTTAATCGTTCTGATGCATCAAGCTACGCTGGTGCTATCAGTGGCACAGGTAGCTTCACTAAACAGGGCACAGGTCTTTTTAATTTAATCGGCATCAATACATACACTGGGGCTACAACAGTCAACTCAGGTACCCTGTCAGTCAACGGCTCAATAAGTAATTCCATGACTACCGTGAATAGTGGCGGAACGCTGGGTGGTACTGGCACCATGGGTGATGTCTTTATCAATGGCGGTACCTTTGCTCCCGGTAATTCCATCGGCACCATCAATGTGTCGGGAGATGTGGATTTTAGTGGCGGCGGTAACTACGATGTAGAAGTGAATGCAGCAGGGAATAGCGATAAAATCGATGCAACAGGCAGCGCCACGTTAACCAGCGGTATCGTCAATGTGAAAGCGGCACCAGGCACTTATGCGTATGCCACAGACTATACGATTCTTACCGCCACCGGCGGACTGGGTGGTACAACCTTTGATAGTGTGAATGCCAATCTGGCCTTTTTAACGCCGACCTTGAATTATGATGCCAATAATGTGTTTCTTAAGTTGACTCGCAATAGTACTAACTTTAGTGATGTGGCCAGCACGCGTAACCAACGAGCAGTGGCAATGGCTATTGATAACAACACTAGCCAGCTAAGTGATTTAGTAAGTCAGATCACGCCCTTATCCAGTTTAGCTGCAAGACAAGCTTTTGATAGTTTGAGTGGTGTTCAGCACAGCAACAACCAACTGATCACCCGTTCCGTAGCTTCACAGTTTAATCAGTTATTATTCAATCATGGCAGTCAAAGTGGATCTGGCTCACTGGCCTTTAATAATCAGTTCAACGTTAGTGGTATGAATTCTGGTTCAGCATCCGGCCTGCCACAACAACGAGGCTGGTGGGCACAGGGCTTTGGCAGTTTTAACGACATTGATGATAGCCATAACGCACGCGGTGCTGACTATCAAACCAGCGGCTTGGCATTTGGTATTGATGCTGATTGGCATGAGTTTGTGATGGGGGTCGCAGGCAGTTATGCCCACACTGATGTTGATCCTTATTCAGGTAACAGCACTATCGATTCATACCAAGCGGCCACTTACGGTAGTTGGCAACAGGATCAGATCTACGTTAATGCTAGCCTTGGCTTTGGTTTGCATAAAGTGGATGCTTCACGCACGGTTACCATGGGCTCTTCGGTTAGTACGGCTA